>CAMOXA010000127.1 GCA_946628745.1 uncultured Verrucomicrobiota bacterium
TGAAGCGCGAGGACCTCAACCACACCGGCGCGCACAAGGTGAACAACACGATCGGTCAGGCGCTGCTCGCGCGGCGCATGGGCAAGAAGCGTCTAATAGCCGAGACGGGCGCTGGAATGCACGGCGTAGCCACGGCGACAGTCGCGGCACTTTTCGGGATGCCGTGCGAGGTGTACATGGGGGCGATCGACGTGAAGCGGCAGGCGCCCAACGTCGAGCGCATGAAAATGCTCGGCGCGAACGTCCATGCCGTCGAAGAGGGCAGCGCGACACTCAAGGATGCGATGAACGAAGCCCTCAGAGACTGGGTGTCGAATTGCGACGATACGTTCTATGTGATAGGCACGGTCGCGGGCCCGGCGCCGTATCCGCAGATGGTGCGCGACTTCCAGAGCGTGATAGGCGAGGAGGCGCGGCGGCAATGTCTGGAGAAGTTCGGGCGGCTCCCCGACGAGGCGATAGCATGCGTTGGCGGGGGATCCAACGCAATGGGGCTTTTCGCGGGATTCATAGACGACGCGTCCGTGAAACTCGTCGGCGTAGAAGCGGGCGGCAAAGGCATCGCCTCCGGCGAACATGCCGCGTCAATAAACGGCGGAAGAATCGGCGTGCTGCACGGCGCGAAGACAATGCTGCTGCAGCGCGACGACGGCAATATCATCGACACATACTCGGTGTCGGCGGGGCTGGACTATCCGGGGGTGGGGCCAGAACACTGCCATCTTCACGACACCGGCCGGGCGCAATACACCGTCATCTGCGACGACGAAGCTATCGCGGCGTTCCACGCGCTGTGCAGGTTCGAGGGGATAATACCGGCGCTCGAGTCGAGCCACGCGCTCGCCGAAGCGATAAAACGCGCGCCCGCAATGTCCAAGGACAAACTGATACTGGTCAACCTGTCGGGGCGCGGCGACAAGGATCTGGCCAACGAAAGACTCAAGATACAGGACTGAACGAAAGGAGATGTTGAAATGCAGAACAGAATCGCAAAGGCGTTCGAAAGGGCGAAGAACGAAGGTCGCGGCGCTTTCGTCGCATATCTGACGATGGGCTATCCGACACTCGCGAGAAGCGAGGAGGGGGCTGACGCGCTTGTCGCCGGCGGCGCGGACGTGCTGGAGCTCGGCGTGCCGTTTTCAGATCCGTTCGCAGACGGGCCGGTCATACGAAGCGCCGCGTACAAAGCGCTCGAAAACGGCGTCACGCTCGATGACGTGATTGCTGCGGCGAAACGCCTGAGGGCGAAGCATCCCCAGACGGGTCTCGTGCTTTTCGCCTACTACAACCTGATCTTCTCAAAGGGACTTGAGGCGTTCGCCGCTAAGGCCGCGGAAGCGGGCGTCGACGCGGTGCTGGCGGTTGATCTGCCGCTTGAGGAACGCGAGGAACTCTTGTCGGTGCTGCGTCCGCACGGCATCGGTTTCGTGCCGCTGGTGGCACCGAACACTCCGATCGAGCGCGTGAAAGCGAGCGCCGAAGGAGTCGGCGACGGTTTCGTCTATGTCATAACAGTCAAGGGGACGACAGGGGCGAGGACCGAGCTGCCGGCGGATCTGACGGCGAGGCTCGACGAGATACGCGCCGCCGTGAAACTCCCGGTCGCGGCCGGTTTCGGCATATCGACGCGCGAACAGGCGGCTGTCGTTTCGCGTCACGCGGACGGCTTCATATCCGGTTCGGCGCTGGTCAAGAAGCTTGGTGAAATGAAAGGCGAGATAAAAACCCTCGCGCTTGCAGACCGCTGAGACGCCGGTGGCAGACATCCCCTGAAACGGGGACTGCGCGCGCGCGGAGAATATGATAAAATAGTGTCATGAAAAAAAACATACTCGCCATGCTGGCGGTGCTATCCGCCACGACCGCATTCGCCGCGCCCGCCGCCAAGCCGCTTGACCGGCGCAGGCTCGCCAGAATCGACGCCTTGGCCGCCGAGGACGACAGAGCGCTCGCCGACAGGCTCTACATGTACTGGGACTCGCACGCGACAGATGTTTTCGTGCGCGACGAAAAAGTCGTCGGCACAGGAGGGGCGAAGGCGCCTGTGCCGACCGTGATGTTCGCCGGCGCGAGGAGCCACGTTACAGGGTACGAGCGCCCGAAGGTCGAAGAACTGCCGCGCAGGACGGAATCCGCCGGCGGGATAATGCTCGCGCGCAAGTCCGACGGGGTGCGCGAGATAGCGCCATACGGCGAAACCGGCGGCATTGTCTCGAGTGTCAACCGCGAGATCTTGTCGCTCGCCCGCGACGCGGCGCGGCAGTACAAGACGACCGGCGACGAGAAGTACGCGCGCCTCGCGTACGAGACGCTCGACACCTACCTGTCGGGAATCCTGCACCGCAATGTCGCGACGGATCTCAACAGAGGCCACCTGCAGACGCTGTTCGGGATGCAGTCCATGGAAACCATCCACGACGACATCATCCACGAGACGACCGAACTGTACGGAATCCTCAAGCCGTATGTCGCCGCGAAGCATCCCGGCAAGACGGCGGATTTCGAGGCCGCTTTGTGCAAGTGGGCCGAGGTGCAGATAGAGAACGGAGTCGCGGACAACAACTGGGACATGATGCAGCTCAACTACATCCTGGACATAGCACTCGTCCTCGAGCCGGAGCGCAGGCGGCATTACATAGACGTCTGCTTCAACCAGTCCTCGATCAGAAACCTGTCCGTGCGCGATTTGGCCGCGAGAGGGTTCGATCCGGCGGCCGGCACGTGGTTCGAGTGCCCGGGATATTCCGTGCTGGTGACGCTCAAAGACTTCGCGCGCTTCGCCGACAGAGTGCGCGACGAGCTGGATATCGACCTTGTGGCGGATCTGCCGATACTTGCGAAAGCTTTCGATTCCGCCGGGGAATACCTGTTTCCGGACGGGATGCTGATCGGATTCGGCGACACTCATCCCGCGCCGCTGCCGGACGAGGTCGTGAAGTACGCGAAGAATCCGCACACTTCACCGTTCTTCCATTCGCCGAACGCCAGCTGGCTTGTCGCGCGCAGCGGGACGAACGCGGCCGATGACGTGGCGTTCGCGCTGAATGCGTCGCTCGGCAACCACCAGCACGCCAACGGGATATCGATGGAGCTTTTCGCGCGCGGATACCGCTTCGCCCCTGATGCAGGCATTGGGTGGTCGCTGTATTCCGGTGACGATTACAAGGAATACTATTCGCAGTTCCCGGCGCACAACACGGTAATGGTGAACTCGCGGTCGACCTACCAGACGATGAAAAGCCACCATCCTTTCGAACTGGTCGCCCACGGAGACGACTGGGCGACGATAGCTTTCCGCGAGCCGGCGACAGACGCCAGACAGCAACGCACCGTCAGGTATGTCAAGGACGCGAAGGGGGCCTATTTCGTCGATGTGTTCAAAAGCCGCGTCGAAGAAACGGCGGAACCTCAGTGGCACGACTACTACTACCACAATCTGGGCGACTCGTTAGAGCTGAACGGCGCGACGCAGCCGACGGAAGATATATCGTTCTTCGAAAGCGGGCTCTACTGTCTAAGCTACATAAAGGACAAGCGAGCGAGGACGTGCGACGGCGACCTCGTCGCGACATTCGACTGGGCGCGACCGGAAGGGAACATCCGCACGCGCGTGTTCATGAACTGGGCCGAGGGGCGCAAGTTCATCAAGGCGTTCGCGCCGGCCACGGAGGGACTTTCCCGCGTGAAGACGCCGGACTACGGGGTGACGCGCGAGTCTCGAACGCCGGTTTTGATCGCCAGGCAGACCGGCGAGGCGTGGGACCGTCCGTTCGCGGCGGTGATAGACCCGACGGGAACGGTCAAAGAAGTCGAGTTCGCGGCGGGCGCGATTCGTGTCGTGCGCCAGGACGGGAGCCGTGAGGAGTGGCCGCTCTGAGGCGTTTGGCAGGCATACAAAATATGGTGTTTCAGGGCGTGATCGGCGTCTAGCGAAAGTGGCGCGAATGGGGCGTTTGGGCCCGCGCGGCCACAATACCTTGTGCCGCAGGCCCCGGCCGAGGCACAAGCCGGACTCGCGGGCTGGAGCGCAAAAAGTGCGTTTCACCCAATAAAATCAGGGGTTTTCGGGGTGTCAAGCCTTGTACAGGCCTGTAAACATTGAACTTTTTTTATTTACCCCCTTGTCAAACCCAATAAATACTGGTATATTATGGACAAAATCGCTTGGGAATGGTTCCCCGGCGACAACAAAAGGATCAAACCAAATGGCAAAGAAAGAAATCGTTCCTACAACCAAGAGCGGGATCATGGCCGCCCTCGCCGAGTCGGCCGAGATCACGAAGAAGCAGGCCCTCCAGGTCTACGAGAGGCTCATCGACCTCGCGATCAAGGGTGCCAAGCAGGAAGAGAAAGGCTTCATGCTTCCCGGCCTCGGCAAGGTCAAGAAGATCCAGCGTCCCGCTCGCATGGGCCGCAACCCCGCCACCGGCGAACAGATCAAGATCAAGGCCAAGAAGGTCGTCAAGCTTGTCGCTTGCAAGGCTCTCAAGGACGCGATCCTTGGCTAAGGGGCGTACTCTGGAGCAATCAACATCGCGCGGACCCGTCGAGGGGTCCGCGTCTTTAATTTTGAATATTTGAAATTACCCCCTTGCGCTCATGGGCACATTTTCGGTATAATATACCCTCAATTTGCAATCACAAGGAGAACAAATGGCAAAGCGTGACATCCCGCTCGAAAGAGTGCGTAACTTCGGCATCATGGCCCACATCGACGGTGGCAAGACGACCACCTCGGAGCGCATCCTCTACTATTCGGGCAAGAACTACAAGATCGGCGAAGTGCATGACGGCGCCGCGA
>CAMOXA010000128.1 GCA_946628745.1 uncultured Verrucomicrobiota bacterium
CGGGTTGAAGTGGCAGGTAAAGTGGGTTGAAGTGGCAGGTAAAGTGACGCGGAAGCGGTCGCGTCCGCCGGCGTGACTGAGCAATCGCTCGAAAGAATGATGGCGCGAAGCGGGCGGATGGTGTATAATATGCGGCATGAAAACATTCGCTACAACAGCTTTCGCCGCGCTCGCGCTTGCCGGCGCCGTCGCCGCGCCGACGTCCCCGAAATACGTCGACGGCGAGTTCCTCGCGAACCCGCTGCTCGACCATCACTTCTGCGCCGACCCGACGGCCGTCGAATACAAAGGGCGGCTCTTCGTCTACGGCACGAACGACCACCAGCAGTACGACGAGTCGCCTGTCAAGACGAACAATACGTACGAGTGCATAAAAACACTCTCGATTATGTCCACCGTCGACATGGCGAACTGGACGTACCACGGTGAAATAGACGTCGGCAAAATCGCGCCGTGGATAGTCAACAGCTGGGCGCCGTCCGTCATCTCGCGCGAAGAAGCCGACGGCAAGACCCACTTCTACCTGTACTTTTCAAACTCCGGGTGCGGGACGGGCGTGCTGACGGCGACGCATCCGCTCGGGCCGTGGACGAGTCCGCTCGGCAAATCGCTCGTCGACCAGCAGTCCGAAAACACCAAAAAGTGCAAGGTGCCGTTCGACCCGGGCGCGGCGATCGCGCCGGACGGCACGGGCTACATCGCTTTCGGCGGGGCGGAATCGCGCCTCGCGAAGCTCGGGCCGGATCTTGTCAGCATCGTCGGCGAGGCGACGATACCGCCCGCGCCGTTCCACTTCGAAGCGAACGAACTCAATTTCATCGGCGACACATGCGTCTACACATACAACATAGACTGGTCGGACCACGAGCCGTGGCCCTGCGACTGTCCGAAGCCGATAGGCTGCTCGATGGTCTACGAGACGTCCAAGACGCCCATGGAGCCCGCGAGCTGGAAGATGCGCGGCGAATACAACGCCAATCCCGGGATGTTCGGCGACATGTTCTGCAACAACCACACCCACTTGCACAAATACAAGGGCCGGTGGTATCTAATCTACCACAACCAGGAGCTCCAGAAGAGCCTGCTGCCGCGGACGGGAGGCTTCAGGAACATCAACATCGACATATGCGAAGTCGACGAAAAGACCGTGACCATCAAGCCCGTGAAGAACACCAAGAAGGGGGTGGAGCAGATTGCGAAGCTGGATCCGCGGCGGAGAATCCAGGGGGAGACTGCGGCGGCGACGGTTGCGATGACGTTTACGCGCCTTGAGCAGCCCGGCAATCTCGCGGCGAAGCCGAAGGAAGACGGCGCATGGGTCGCAGTCCGCGGCGCGGACTTCGGCAAAAGATCTCCCGTCAGATTCACCTACCGCGCCCGCGGGCAGGGGCGGGTCGAAGTGCGCCTGGACAGCCCCGACGGCGCGACAGTCGCCGAAGGCGCGTCCGCGCCCGGCGATTTCGCGGCGAAAACGGTAAAGACGAAAGCCGCGGCGACAGGCGTGCGCAACATCTTCATAATGCTGCACGGTAAGATCGAGCTGGACTGGTGGACGTTCGACTAGTATTGCGCGGCAGTGCGCAATATGGTATAATAACGACCATGAAATCAAGGACCATAGCGATGTTCGCCGCCGTCGCGTTCGCCACGGCGGCCTGGGGCGGTCCCGCGCGTCCGGTGCCGCAGTTTTCGCGTCCGGCCGCCGCGTTCGCGAAAGATATTGCTCTTGGCATAAACATAGGCAACACGCTGGACTGTCCAAGCGGCAACGAGACGGAGTGGGGCAACAGGCCGGTGACGCGCGAACTCGCCAGACTCTACAAAAGCAAGGGCATTTCGGCCGTGCGTCTGCCGGTGACGTGGCGGCGGCAGTTCAGCGTGGACGACCCCAAACACGCCATACGCCCCGAATTCATGGACCGCGTCCAGAAAGCGGTCGACACGTGCCTCGCCGAAGGGCTGACGGTGATTCTCAACATCCATCACGACGGCGGCAGCGCGGGGTGGCCCGAGGAGTGGCTGACTATCGACGGAGTGCACGAGGACAGGGTGGAGAAAATTCTCAGCGACATCTGGCGCCAGATAGCGACGCGCTTCAGAGACTACGGCGAAGCGCTCGTCTTCGAGGCTTTCAACGAAATCCGAAAGGCCAAGAGCCATCCCGGCGAAGACGGGCGGCAGGCGGGAATGGACGACTGGTCGGGCAAGCCGTCGTACTGCAAGACGGTGAACCGGTATGCCGCCGCGTTCTACCGCACGGTGCGCTCGACAGGCGGCAACAACAAGCGTCGCTATCTCCTCATACCGACATACGCGGCGACCGACTACGAAGCGTCGTGTCTGGAGTGGAGACATCCGATGCCGGGTGACGACCACGTGATGGTCGACGTGCACGCGTACGAACCGGGGTGGTTCTGCCTTTGGGGGGACAAGGCGGACTACGACCGCGACGAATTCGCCAAACGTCTTGAAGAAGTGTTCGGCATGCTCAAGCGGGTTTTCATCGACAAAGGAGTGCCGGTCGTCATCGGCGAGGTCAACGCGGAGCGGCGGTATCACGGCGGCGACAAGTCGCGGCCGAACGACGCCGACCGCGCGAAGTGGGCTGAGGCGTACGGGCGCGTCGCGGGACGGTACTCCTGCCCGGTGTTTCTGTGGGAAAACGGCGGCAGAGAGTCGATGGGGCTCGTCGACAGGGCGAACAAGCAGTGGACGCATCCGGAGATTGTGGACGCGATGATTTCGGGCATCCGCGCCGGCCGCCTTTCGCCGTACGACCCTGTTTCGCCGGACGGCGGCTTCTCGGCGCCCCACCAGACGCCGACATTGTGGGCCGATGTACCCGACATGGCGATATGCCGAAAGGGCGGCAAATACTACATGGTGTCCACGACAATGCACTACAACCCCGGCATACCCGTGATGGTCTCGACGGATCTCGTCGACTGGCGGGTCGCGGGCTACTGCTACGAAACAATCGAGTCGCGCTCGCGCGACCGGCTGGAGGGCGGCGAGTCGGACTATGGGCTCGGGACATACGCCTCGTCGATACGATACAATCCGGACGACGGATATTTCTATGTGATAAGCATAAACCCGGGCGTCGGCGACACGTACCTGTTCAGGACAAGAAATCCGGAGGCGACGCCGTGGGAATTCCATCGGCTGAAAGGCGGCCAGTACGACGCTTCGCTCTGGTTTGAGGACGGGCGCATGTACGTTTACGCATCGGTGCCGGGCGAGCGGTACAAGGTGAGGCTTTCGGAAATCAAGCGCGACCTTTCGGGATTCGTCGACGGTGGCGAGATCGTTCTCGAAGACGTGAACGACTGCCTGCCGGGGGCCGGGCTCGGCGAGGGCACCCAGGTCTTCAAGCGCAACGGGTGGTTCTATATCGTCAACATAAGCTGGGGCAAGACGGGACGCGCCGCGGTGCTGCACCGTTCGCGGACGATGCGCGGACCGTGGGAGGGCAAGGTCGTCTTTCAGTTTCAGGGCATCGCGCAAGGGTCGTTTCTCGAAACGCCGGACGGCAGGTGGATGGCGTATTTCTTCGGCGACCGCGGCGCGGTTGGGCGCTGTCCGTACATGCACGAGGTCGAGTGGATAGACGACTGGCCGGTGGTGTCGACGCGCAATCTGCCGCGCCGCAAGGGCAAGCCCTCGATTGTCGAAAGCGACTCGTTCGACGGCCCCGCGCCGAAAAAGGAATGGCAGTGGAACCACAATCCCGAGCCGTCGCTCTGGTCGCTGAAGGATCGGCCGGGCTGGCTGCGGTTCAGGACGGACCGCGTCGACGGGGATTTAAGCCGGGCGCGCAACACGCTGACGCAAAGGTGCTGGGGGCCGAGGTGCACGGCGACGACGCGCGTGGACGCCGGCGGGATGCGCGACGGCGACCGCGCGGGAATCGCGCTTTTTCAGCGCGACTATGTCGCGGCCGGAGTGACGAAAGAAGGCGGCCGCGCGCATGTCGTGCTGTGGACGGCGGCGGAAGGCGGCGACGGGACCGAAAAGGCCAGGGTGGAACTGCCGCGCGGCGCTATGGTCGTGTGGCTGAGGGCGAAGGGAGATTTTCGCCGCAAGAGGGATAATCCGTATTGGGGCAATCCGCCGGGAGTGGACGAAGGGCGGATGGAGTATTCGCTCGACGGGCGGGAGTGGACGGCGCTGGGCGGGGCGCACAAGCTCAACTACACCGCGCCGCACTTCACGGGGTACCGCTTCGGGCTGTTCATGTATTCGACCAAGACGCCCGGCGGACGCGCTGATTTCGACTTCATGGAGTTCAAATGATGCAATTTGTCAATAATTCTGCCGGGTGATAGCGCGACATCACGAAAAATGCTATAATACTACAAACTCAAGGAATAAAAAGGAGTCATCAGAGATGAAAACATGCCTTGCTGTAATATTTTCCGTTTTTGCATCTGCGGTCGCGTCCGCCGGCGTGACTGAGTGGACGGGTGCAGGCGGCGCGTCGATCGGGACGGAAACCAACTGGACCGAAGATCAAAACGGCGACAACATCTATCTCGTGAACTCGCCGAATGCCGCGGCGCTTGGCGACGGGGAGACGTTCGACGCGGGCGAGAAGGTCTTCTACGTCGGGCGCGGATACGCCAAGAACGAGCAAGACGAGTGGGGGTTTGGCAACAGCACGGACTACGACAAGGGCGCTACGCTGAATATCAGCGGCGGCACGTTCACGTCTTCGGCCCGTGTCTGGGTCGGCGGCGGAT
>CAMOXA010000129.1 GCA_946628745.1 uncultured Verrucomicrobiota bacterium
TGGACTGGACGGTGTGGAAATCAAACGACCACAAGGCGAAGAAGCCGTTCTACATTTCCGAGTACGCGCACAACATGTGCAACGCGATGGGCAATTTGAAGGACTACCAGGACGCGATCGAGTCTTCGGACGTGATACTCGGCGCGGCGATTTGGGACTGGGTCGACCAGGGGCTGTACAAGAATGTAAAGTGTAAAATGGAAAATGGAAAATGGGAGGAGAGACGCATCATCGCGTACGGTGGCGATTTCGGCGACAAGCCGAACGACGGGCTTTTCGTGATGAACGGCACGATACACTCCGACCGCACGCTCCAGCCCGGCTACTGGGAGGTGAAGCACGTCTTCCAGCCGTTCGACATAAAGTTTTCGGCGGACGGACGCCAGGTGACGGTCAAGAACCTCAACTATTTCAGGAGCGGCGAAGGGTACTGTCTCCAGACGGACGGATTCAGCGCCGATCTCTCGATGCCGCCGCGCGGCGAACAGACGTTCGACCTGCCGCCCAACAACAACGCCAGGGGCGAGCCGAGGATAGGCAGGGCCGTGGGGATTGTACTCAAGGCGGACGAAGGCGTTTTGAAAAAAGACCATTTGGTCGCGTGCGAAGAGTGGACCGACAAACGGCTTTTGGCCGACCGGGAAACGATTTCGTCGACGGGGGTCGTCAACGATCTTTCGGACGGGAAGTCCGTCGCACTCGGCGGGACGAACTTCACGGTGCGGTTCTGCCGCGAGACGGGAGCGCTCGTTTCGTATGTGCGCAACGGCGAGGAACATCTGGCGGCGCCGATGACAGTCGACGCGTTCCGTGCGCCTGTCCCCAACGACGGCGGGCTGGGGCGGCGCTGGATGGAGGCGGGGCTGCACGACCTCGTTGAGACGGCGACATCGATCTCGCCCGTAGAGACGAACGCGGACGGTTCGAAGTCCGTAACGATCGTCTCGGACGTGCGCGGCAGAAACGCGAAGCCCCATTCGCCGCGCTTCATCGTCGCCCGGAAGTGGACGGTGTTCGGCGACGGGCTCGTCGCGTGCCAGTCCGAGATACGTCCGCGCGGCCGCGTGATGGAGCTCGCGCGAATCGGCTACCGTTTCACGCTCGCCATCGACTCGTACACGGCGATGTGGCTCGGGGCGGGTCCGCACGAGAACTATCCCGACAGGAAGAGCAGCGCGCATACGTCGCTTTGGACCCGCTGCGACTGGCAGATGGTCGAGCGCTATGCGAAGCCCCAGGACATGGGCAACCGCGAGAACACGTATGTGGCGGTAGTGTACCCGAACGCCGCGGAAAAGCCGCGTAAAAGCGCATTTATCGTCACGACCCTGGGCGAGCCGTTCTCCTTCTCGGCGATACCTTATTCGCCCATGGAGCTTGTGCGTGCGGCCCATCCCGAAGAGCTGCCGGAGATGTCGAAGGTCGAGCTCGGCATATTCGCAGCCGTGAGGGGCCTGGGCGGCGCGTCGTGCGGGCCGGGCCCTCTCGGCCGCGACATAGTCCGCAACGACAGGACCTATAGGCTCGATTTCGTCATCGGCAAAACCAGCATGAGGAACAAGCTGCCGTCGATGCCGCCAGCCGCGCTGCCGCCGGACGTGAGGACGGGCGAGGACATAATACCGGTCGTGGTCGCGTGCACTTCCGCCGAGCCGGGCGAGGGCGACGCGGACCACCTTGTCGACGGGGATCTCTCGACGATATGGCACAGCCAGTACGGCGTCACCCTCACGAAGTATCCGCATTCCGTCACCGTCGACATGGGGCGCGACTTGACGGCGAAGGGCGTTTCGATTTGGCAGCGCCAGATTGGCGTGAACGGCTATGTGAAGAACTTCCGCTTCGAGGTGTCGGCCGACGGCAGGACGTGGCGCGAGGCCGTCGCTTCGCAGCTGAAGGCGGGCCCGGCGGAGCAGCGTTTCGCGTTCGCTCCGGCGCCGGCCAGATTCTGGCGCTTCACGGGGCTGGATGAACATGCAGGCAGGGAATTCGCTTCTCTCGCAGAGATCAGAATAGAGGAATGAACAGTATCGCACCGAAGGGAAAATCGTCATGATGAAAACAGTGTTTATCGCCGTTATGGCGGCGGCTGCGGCCGCGGCGTCTGGGATGGGCATCGGCCGAAGGCCGCCTACCGGCGAAGAAGAGGCGCAGCGCCAGGCGAGAAGCGTACATCTGCATTGGGGTGGGTTGCCGGACAATCTCGCGGAGGTCGTCGGCAGCGTCACAGTTACAGAAGAACAGACGAACAGCTATTTCATGGTGATCGGCTTCGACGGCGGCTACATGGGGCTCCAGAACGTGATGGGCGGACATGTCGGCATTTTTTCCGTCTGGGACCCCGACGCGGACGGCAGCGACTTTTCGGCCAAGGAGTCCGAAGTCGCCGAAGCGCGCCGCGCCAAGGTCGTCTATGCCGACAAGCTCGTGAACGTCTCGCGTTTCGGCGGCGAGGGGACAGGCGCCAAGACGATGTTCGGTTACAACTGGGACGTCGGCAAAAAGACGACCTTTCGGGTGACGGCCGAGCCGGAGGAAGAGGGCCGCACCCTCATAACAGGCTATGTCGGCAACGAATCCGGCGAGGTCAAGATCGCGGCGATATCGATACCCGGCCACGGCAATCCGCCGACGATACGCCAAGTGCATTCGTTCGTGGAGGATTTCTGGCGCAATGGACTTTCTAAGACGCTGGTCAGGCGCGCGGAGTTCACGGACTTCGCCGGGCGCAGTGCGGGCGAGAAGGAATTCCACCGCGCGAGCGCCGCGATGTTCACGGGCGACCACAACACGCTCATGTCGATTGACGCGGGGCCGGTCAAGGGCGGCGGGTTCCTGCAGACAGGCGGCGACACGCGCAATGTCACGGTGCCGCTTCGCGGCGTGTTCAGATTCGAATAGCGCGCTCCGGAGGAAAACGGATATGGGTGGGACGATGCAAGGCTTCGCCTGCGCGCCGGTCGAGCGCGTCAGAGTCGGCATAGTCGGCGTGGGACGGCGCGGAGAATGGGCGGCGAAAAGGCTCTCGAAGATTCCGGGACTCGAAGTGACCGCGCTCGCCGATGTCGAGGAGTACCGCCTCGCCGAAGGCAACGCCGCGCTGAAAAGCGAGGGCCGAGCCGAGGCCCGCACATATCTCGGGCCCGAATCGTACAAGGCCGTGGCGGACGACCCCGCCGTCGACCTCGTCTACATCACCGCGCCTTGGCCCGTCCACGTCCCGGCGGCGGTCGCCGCGCTCGAGGCCGGCCGGCATTGCGCCGTCGAGGTGCCGTGCGCGATGACCGTCGAGGATTGCTGGCGGCTCGTCGAGACGGCCGAGAAGGTGCGCCGCCATTTGATACCGCTTGAAAACTGCTGCTACGGCGAAGAGGAGCTTTTCGCGCTCAACCTGTGCCGAAACGGCGTCTTGGGCGAACTTGTCCACGGCGAAGGCGCCTACATACACAATCTCGCCGCGGAGAATTTCGCGGAAGTCGACGGCTGCACCTATTTCACGGCGCTAAGGGGCACATGGAACCGCTGGCGGGTGAAGTGGAACCAGATTCACGACGGCAACCCGTATCCGACCCACGGCCTCGGGCCGATCTGCCAGTATATGGGCATAAACCGCGGCGACAGACTCGAACGCGTCGTCTCGATGAGCTCCCGCCAGGCCGGCATAACCGCGTTCGCGACGCGGCAGTTCGGCGCCGCCTCGCCAGAGGCCAGGGCGAGCTACAAACTCGGCGACGTGAACACCTCGCTCTTTCACACCGCCAAGGGCCGCACCATAATGATACAGCACGCGGTACAGTCGCCGCGCCCCTACAGCCGCATCAATCTCATATCCGGCACCGAAGGCACGCTTTGCGGATATCCCCTCAGAGTCGCGCTGCTGCCGGATTCAGACAAATGGCTCAAGGACGAAGAGCTCGCCGACCTCAAGGAGAAGTACATGCACCCGCTGGAGCGCGAGTCGGGCGAGCTCGCGAAGAAAGTCGGCGGACACGGCGGAATGGACTTCAAGATGGATCTTCGCTGGGCGCAATGCCTGCAGCGCGGCGAACCGATGGACGCCGACGTATACGACGCCGCGACGTGGAGCTGCCTCACCGAACTCTCGGAGCGCTCGGTCTCCGCCGGGTCAATGCCTGTCGACGTCCCCGATTTCGCCGGGAAGAGCAGAATGTAGAATTGAAACAGAAAACGAAGGGAGGATCGGAAATGAAAAGCCGTTTTGGCCGCGTCGCACTTTGCACTTTACATTTTGCACTCCTCTTCGCCGCGGCGGTTTCGTCCGCCGCCGAAAAGACCAAAGTCGCGTGCATAGGAGACTCGATAACATACGGACTGGGACTAACCGACCGCGCGAAAGAGTCGTATCCGGCTGTTTTGCAGCGTCTTTTGGATGAGAAGCACCCCGGGGAGTACGAGGTGCGCAATTTCGGCAACTCCGGGCGCGGCGTCTACCTCGACTCGATGCGCGGCAGCGAGAAGCGCGGCTTCAGGTACATGCCCGAACACAAGGCGGCGCTCGCCTGGAAGCCCGACATCGTCATCTGCAACCTCGGCATAAACGACTGCGGGGAGTACATCAAAGAATATACCGGAGGAAGAGGGCGCGGGCAATTCAAGATGGAGTATCTAAAGCTGCTGATGGACTACCGGCGTGCCAACGATGAGGCGAAGATCTTCATTTGGACTAAGCTTTCTCCGCTCGCCGAAGGACAGAAATTCT
The DNA here is from genome assembly GCA_946628745.1 of uncultured Verrucomicrobiota bacterium. GTDB lineage: Bacteria > Verrucomicrobiota > Kiritimatiellia > RFP12 > UBA1067 > UBA1067. Next base: position 4,721 of record CAMOXA010000129.1, read on the forward strand.
A
>CAMOXA010000130.1 GCA_946628745.1 uncultured Verrucomicrobiota bacterium
CCGCGCGGCCTGCGAAGTGCCGGGCATCCGCCGATGTCGCCCCCAGGACATTGCCGCCGTGCTGGCGGTAGCTAAGGAGCGGCTCGTCGACAAACGATATTTCACCGAACGCCGCGGCGACAAGAGCGAGCCAGCAATCGTGCATGAGGGCATCCGGCGGCACTGCGCCCGCCTTGTCGCGAAGCGCTGCGTTGAAAACCATCAGATTGCCCGCTATGAAGTTTTGCATCAAAAGGCGGGGCAGCGCGAGCGCTTTCGACGTGTCAATGCGCTGTCGGGAGACGAATGTGCCGCCGAGCGGCTTCAAACAGTCGTCAGTCACGAGCGAATCGCAGAACGCGAGCACGGGCGTCCCGGCGCCGCGGCGCGATTCGATTTCGGCAATGCGCGCAACGAGGCGGGAGAGTTTATCCGGCCGCCACACGTCGTCCTGGTCGGAGAGCGCGACATACGGGGCGGACGATCTGGCCAGCAGAGCCGAGAAATTCGCCGCCGCGCCTTCATGCGCTTCGTCTTCGCGGCAGACGAGGTTGACCGACACGCCGCGCTGGGCAAGTATCGAGGATATCTGCGCATCGAGCCGCGTCTTGTCCGGACGGCATGTCGCGAGAAGGACGTCTATCATTTCAAGGCCTCCTCCAACCTCGCGACCTTCAGTCCGCCGCCAAGCCCCCACATGAAAAAAAGCCGTTCAAGCGCGTGGGCCGGCGTACCGTCCAATCCCGTCGGCTCCGCCGGGAAGTCCTCGAAACCGAGAGGCAGAGACAGGAAGCGGGAAAGGAATCCGCTCCTCGCCCAGAACATGCTGCCTTGAGGAAATGTCACCGGCGTGAAGTCGCGCGCGAGATCCACGTCGAGCCCGCCAAGCTTCGCCAGGCTCTCGGCCGTGCGCAGATTGTGCATCCACCCGGTAGGATCTTCAGGCATCGGCAAATAGTCAGGCGCGGCGACCATGCCATATCCGGACGAGAGCAAGGAGAAAATCGCGCCTGTGCGCCCCTCTCCGCCAAGAAGCCACCCAAGCTCATGCCCCAGCCAGTCGCGCCGGTCGATTACATGCCGGCTCTTCTTCGTGTGCAAATGGGCTATGCAATCGTACCGCGCGAGTCTGCGACCGAACTGGCAGACGAGCGGCGCGATGTCGCGGCCTCTGTTGGGACAGCTCTCGACGCAGCACTTGCCGGGACAGGAGATGGCGGCTTCAAGCTTGACGCCTTCAGGGACCGACACGAACAGGTCGTATGGATACGGTATGTTCTTCAGCGCTTCGAGAATGCGCGGCAACAGCTCCGGGTAGAACACATGCACATGCACTGCGACGGACGGAGCGGGAGTGGGCGGCGGAGAGTCCGGCAAAGCGACGGCTTCAACGCCCAGGCGCCGCGCGACGGACATTGAATCGCCGGCGAATCTACGCCGAAGCGCGGCGGCCTCGCCGGGGGAGATTGCCGGCGGCGGGTTAAGCCGCCAGCCGTCGCACGGCAGAACGCCGGCTTCCGGATGGTACATAAGCCACAGCGCCAGCGACTCCAGATCGGATGCGGCGAACGCGCGTTTGTGGCGCGTGACGAACCCCGCCATGATACGGTAGACGGCGCGCTCGAAAGCCGAGCCGCGTCCTGCGAGAACCGGCTCCTTTATCCGCCGCCACATGGAGCGAAGTGCGTCGCCGCATGACATTGCTAGGCTGTCTTGGCGATGTTGCGAAGATAGGCGCCGTAGCTGGACTTGCCGTAGCTTTCCGCGAGGCGGCGGAGCCGATCGCTGTCGATCCATCCGTTGGACCAGGCGATTTCTTCAATGCACGAAATCTGCAGCCCCTGGCGCTCTATGAGCGCCCGGACGAAATTCGTCGCGTCTGCGAGCGACTGGTGCGTACCGGTGTCGAGCCACGCGAAACCGCGCCCCATCGTATCCACCGAGAGCCGACCCTCGTCAAGGTACTCCCTGTTGAGATCGGTGATTTCATACTCGCCGCGCGCCGACGGCTTTAGCGCCGCCGCTTTTTCAACGACGTCCGCCGGGTAGAAATACAGTCCGACGACAGCGTAGTTCGACTTCGGCCTGGCCGGCTTCTCTTCGAGCGAAACGGCCTTGCCCGACGAATCGAACTCCACAACGCCGTAGCGCTCCGGATCGCTGACGCGGTAGCCGAACACCGTCGGATTCTTTCTCGCGGACGCGGTGCGCAAGAGTCTGGGCAAATCCGCCCCGTAGAATATGTTGTCCCCGAGGACAAGGCACGCGTCGTCGCCCGCGAGAAACTCGCGGCCAAGCACAAATGCCTGTGCGAGGCCGTTGGGCGTTTCCTGCACCTTGTATGAAAACTTCATGCCGAGATCGGAACCGTCCCCGAGAAGCCGCTCGAAATTGGGCAGGTCCGAAGGCGTCGAAATTATAAGCACCTCGCGTATCCCGGCCAGCATCAGCGTCGAAAGCGGATAGAAAATCATCGGCTTGTCGTACACCGGAAGGAGCTGCTTTGAAACAACGCGCGTCAGCGGGTGCAACCTCGTACCGGCGCCGCCGGCCAGTATTATTCCTTTTCTTGCCATCACTTTTCCTCCCATGGTTCTATGCCGTCAAGCGGCGGATGGGCGCTGTCTTTTGGCGAGAGCGTTATCTCGCGCCCGATATCGGGCCACTTTATGCCGAGCTGAGGATCATTGAAACAGAGGCCTCTTTCGGACGCCGGATTGTACAGCCGGTCGCACTTGTAGCTGAAAAGCGTATTGTCTTCCAGCACGATGAAGCCGTGTGCGAAACCCCTTGGGATGTAGAACTGGCGCATATTCTCGCCAGAGAGCACCACCGAGACGTATTGTCCGAATGTCGGCGACCCCTTGCGGATGTCGACCGCGACATCCCACACCGCGCCGCGAACGACACGCACGAGTTTAGCCTGCGTGTGCGGTGCGGCCTGCCAGTGGAGCCCGCGCACTACACCCTTCGAAGACAGCGATTCGTTGTCTTGCACAAACTCTGCCTCGATGCCCGCCTCGCGGTATCTGGCCCTGTTGTACGTCTCGCAGAAATACCCGCGCGCGTCGCGGAACACGTCCGGCTCGACGATCAATACGCCTTCTATTCCAGTTTTTAAAACGTTCATGTTGCAATTATATCATATTTTGACGCCACGAGGCGTGAAAGTTGCTTGATTTGTGCGAAAGCGGCAGGCGGGCAAACACTGTTACGGACAATCCGCGCAAGGTTCGCCCGCGGCCTTGCGCGCTTCGCGGCGGTCGGCATCGAACGGCAGGCGCCACGCATTGTCGCGTATGTCCTTGAGGCAAGGTTTGAGTTTCGCGCCTTCTAGAGGGAACAGCCTTGCCATGTGCGTCGCGTGGCCCGGCACCGAAACGCCGTACTCGTGCGAGAATACGCCCTCGTCGGACTGCCGCCAGAGATCGCGAACGCGCCATTTGCCGGAAATCCCGAGCGCGGCGAAATCGAAGCGTATCTTCTGCTCTTCGTCGTCCGCGTTCAAGAGTGCGAACGCCATTGAACCGTCGGCGAGCGGGCGGGCCCATATCTCGGTGCGCGCCGCAACATCCTCGACGATCAGCGCCGCCGCGGCGCCCAGCTCGTCTTGGTCGACCGCCAGTACCTCGTCGTTCGTCAAGAGCGAAAGCGTAAACTCGTCGATGTTCGCCAGGTCGCACCCGATCATGAGCGGCGAGGCCAGCATGCACCACATCGACATATGGGTGTACTGCTCGTTGGGCGTCAACCTGGAATCGCCGTTTTCCGCCCCCGTCCCCGCCCAGACGTTGCGCCCCAGCACGAGCATGTCGGCGTCGTTCCAGGCGCCGGGACGCGCGAACATCCAGTTTTTGACCTGTGCGCGTATGCCGCCGTAGACGCTCTGCCAGGTGTCGAAGATGTCGCCGGTCGTGCGCCAGCAGTGTCCGTCCACCAGCTCGCCCCAGGTCGAGACGTCTTCCATGCCGTACTGGCACAGCGAGAAGACGATGTCGCGGGGCTGCATCTTCAGGAAGCGTCCCATGAGAAGGTACGGACGCATGGCCCTGTCGCGGCCGGAACCAGTCGCGACGCCGCCGTAGCTGCACCAGTCGTACTTCAGATAGTCGTACCCCCACTCGGCGTAGCTTTTTGCATCCTGGAGTTCATGCAGCCAGCTGCCGGTACATCCGCCGCACGTATACGGACCCGGCGAAGAATAAAGGCCGGCCTTGAGACCTTTCGAGTGTATATAATCCGCGAGACCTTTCATGTCCGGGAAACGGTCGTTCGGCGAAATCGTGCCGTCGGGATTTCTCTCCGCGCCGCCAAGGCGCTTGTCCCACCCGGCACCTTTGGGGCTGCGCTGCCAGAAGTCGTCGATATTGACATAGCTGTAGCCATGTTCGTCAAGTCCCAGCTCCACGAACTTGTCCGCGGCGGTTTTCATTTTCTCGGGCGTGACCTGGCTGGAAAAAGCGTTCCAGCTGTTCCACCCCATGGGCGGAGTCAGCGCGAGTTTGTCGCCGGCGACGAAGACGACACGCTTTTCGTCGCGCCCGTAGGCGTTCTCGGCCGAAAAGACAACCGTATACTCCCCGGGCGAGGCGAGCGAACCTGCGAGTGTGCGCTTGTCGGCGTCGAACACGAGACCGTCGACGGTCTTCGCCGCGATCTTGAGCGGCTTCGCGCCGGTTGCGGGAAGCTTGAACAGCACAGGGCGG
>CAMOXA010000131.1 GCA_946628745.1 uncultured Verrucomicrobiota bacterium
CCGCAATGCCCGTCTTCGGTCTGGCATACAGCTCGACGCTGCGGAAGATGCCGGAGAAGCGGAACATGTCCTGATCCTCGAGATAGCTGCCGTCGCACCACTTGAAGACCTGCACGGCGATGGTGTTCTCGCCCTCTTTCAGAAGGCCGGTGATGTCGAACTCGCTCGGCAACTTCGAGTCCTCGGCGTATCCGGCCTCTCTGCCGTTGATCCATACGTAGAAAGCGGAACCGACGCCTTTGAAGCGCAACACGACTTCGCGTCCGGCCCAGTAGTCGGGGACGGTGAACGCGCGCCGGTAGGACGAAACTGGATTGTAATCGGGCGTGCCGCTCTTGCGGTCGAGAATGCGCGGCCAGTCGAGCTTGTGCGGATACCTGACATTGGTGTAGATCGGGCTGCCGTAGCCTTGCATCTCAACGCAACCCGGCACGTCTATGGTCTCCCACTTCGAGTCGTCGAACCCTTCCTGCCAGAAATCCGCCGGACGCCGCGCCGGGTCGCCGGTCCATTTGAACTTCCACTTCCCGTCGAGCGACATGTCGAAGCGCGGGATGTAGCGTGTCGTCTGCACGACGAGCGCGTCCTCTTCCGCAACCGGCGTGGAATATGCGGCCGCAGGCAGACGCCGGCGCTCGTTCACGTCCAGATTCTCCCAATCGTTGACATCGCCGAGCGACACAGCGGCGGCGGACGCGACAACCGGAAGAAGAAGTTTTGCGATATTCATGTTTCCTGTCCCTTTCATCTTGAATGTCGGTGATATGGTATCAAAAACGCCATGTCCCGTCAAGCGTGCCGTCTGCGGCAGCCGCGGATCGCCCCGGAGCCGGCACCGGTCATTTCGACGGTATGGAAATTGCAAACCTGCACCCGTGCGGCGCCACCGGTTCGAGTGAGACGTCTCCGCCGTGCAGGCGGGCTATCTGCCGGACTATCGCGAGGCCGAGTCCCGCGCCCCCGGTCGCCGCCGAGCGCGATTTGTCGACGCGGCTGAAGCGCTCGAACACGTTCGAGGCCAGTTCGGGCGGGATGCCCTTGCCGCAGTCTTCAACGACGAATCGCGTCTCGCGCGCCGTCTCTTCCGCCCACACAAGAACTTCGGGCGAACCGGAGTGGCGCAGGGCGTTGCCGACGAGATTCGACAGCGCCCGGAACATCAGCTCCGCATCAATCTCGACGGGTCTTAGCGGGCGGCCGCCGCCGCGCCCGGGAGGGACGGCCAGACGAACGCCCTTTTCGCGGGCAAGAGGCAAAAGCTCCTTTACGGATGTTTTCACAAAGTCGTCAGGATCGTTCGGGAAGGCCTGTATGGACATGCCCGGCCGCTCCAGGCGCGACAGGTCCAGTATATCCTGGGCGAGAGCGGCGAGCCGCTTCGTGCCCTTCATCGCCATTTCGATGTAAGCGCCCCGCTCGCTTTCTCCGCACGTGCCGAGAATGTCGACCGAGCCCATTATCGCGGCAAGCGGCGTTCTGATTTCATGCGAGAAGTCGGCGATGAATTCCCTGCGAAACTTCTCAAGGCGCTTGTATTCGCGAATGCGCACACTCTGGGTATATGTCGCGAAGAAGACGAGAAAAACGCCGGCCGCCCCGACAAGTCCGGCCAGGATGAAACCCAGATTGGCCCGGTTGAACGGCGCCAGAACGCGCTCGACCGGCAGCCCGAGTCGCACTTCGAATTCTCCGCACGGCGCAGACTCGTATATCGACTCCGGCCCGGCCGCGCCGCGGCGAAGCGTGTCGAAGAATACTCCGCCGCCGCGCCCCAAGACCGTGAGCCGCACGCCGTCCGCGTCGCATCCGTCGCCAAACTCGTGTATGCGCCTGAAATCGCTCGTCGCGAGCGATTCACGGAGCGTCGAGGCGGCGAGCTGCGCGCGCACCTTCAAATCGCGTCTGGCCCAGCCGACCACCGCCGAACGGAACGCGCCGCGCTCCAGCACGAACGTCGCGGCGAAACCGGCGAGTCCCGCCGCGGCGACCACAGGAGCGATCCAGGCCAGATTCTTCACGGCAACGCCCGCCCCGGTCAGCGTATCGCCGCGTGGTAGCTCTGCAGCGAGCGCACTTCGCCCGACCCGCCCATGGCCGCGGCGATGCCTTCGACCGCGGCCTGCGCCGCGGCGAGCGTCGTCAGGTACGGTATCTTGTACTTGATGGCGGCCTGGCGGATGCGGCAGTCGTCGGCGCGCGCGTCGCGACGTCCGGACGGAGTGTTGACGATAAGCTTGACTTCGCGGTTCTTTATGACATCCAGCACGTCGGGGCGCCCTTCGCCGATCTTTGCGACGACAGCCGCCTTGACGCCGTGGTCGCCGAGCCACTTCGCGGTACCTTCGGTCGCGACGATCTCGAAACCGAGCTGCGCAAAGCGCTGCACCGCCGAGACCGCGTCGGTCTGCTTCTCAGAAAGCGAAACGAGCATCTTGCCGGGAACAGTCGGCAACGGAGAGCCTGCGGCTTCCTGCGACTTGAAGTACGCGAGGCCGAATGTGTCCGCGAGGCCCAGCACCTCGCCCGTCGAACGCATCTCCGGGCCTAGGACGGGGTCGACCTCCGGGAACTTCTCGAACGGGAGAACCGCTTCCTTGACGCCGAAATACGGGATGATCTTGCGCCTGTCCAAGCCGAGCGACTTGACTGTCTCGCCGAGCATGAGGCGCGTGGCTATGCGGGCCATCTGGGTGCCGGCGACCTTTGAGACGAGCGGCACGGTGCGCGACGCACGCGGATTCGCCTCGATGACATAGACCTTGCCGTTCTCGATCGCGAACTGCATGTTCATCAATCCCACGACCTTCAGCTCGGTCGCGATACGCCGGGTGTACTCGAGAATCGTCGCTTTGTTGTCCTCGGGTATTGTCACGGGCGGCAGCACGCACGCGGAATCGCCGGAGTGTATGCCGGCAAGTTCGATGTGCTGCATGATGGCCGGTATGAAGATGTCCTTGCCGTCCGACAGCGCGTCCGCCTCGCATTCCAGCGCGTGGCAGAGAAAACGATCGAGATACAGCGGACGGTCGGGCGTGACGCCGACGGCCTTCGCGACATACTCCCTCAGCATGACCTCGTCGTAGATCACCTCCATGCCGCGTCCGCCGAGAACGAACGACGGACGGATGATGAGCGGATAGCCGAGTTTTTCCGCGCACTTGAGCGCACCGTCCATGTCGCTCGCCATCATCGATTCCGGCATGGGTATGCCGAGCTTGTCCATTATGGAGTGGAACAGGTCGCGGTCCTCCGCGTCGTCGATCGAATCGACAGACGTGCCCAGAATCCTGCACCCGGCCTCTTGAAGTCCGCGGGCGATGTTGAGCGGCGTCTGGCCGCCGAACTGCACGATTATGCCTTCGGGCTTTTCGCTCTCGTATATCTGCAGAACGTCTTCGACGGTGACGGGCTCGAAATAGAGCTTGTCCGAAGTGTCGTAGTCGGTCGACACCGTCTCGGGGTTGCAGTTGACGATTATCGTCTCGTACCCGAGCTCGCGCATGGCCATCGCCGCGTGGCAGCAGCAATAGTCGAACTCGATGCCCTGTCCGATGCGGTTGGGGCCGCCGCCGAGAATCATGACTTTCTTGCGCCCGTCGGTCGCGGGCACTTCGTTTTTGGAGCCGTTGTAGCTGGAGTAGTAGTACTCCTTGCCCTCGACGCCGCTCACGGGCACCGCGTGCCACGTCTCGACGCATCCGAGACGCGTGCGCCTCTCGCGTATCTCCTTCTCGGGGATGCCGAGTATCTGCGAGAGGTACTTGTCGCTGAAACCGTCCTTCTTGGCCTGCACGAGCAGTCCGTCGGGGAGCGTGCCGCCCTTGTGCTTCAAAAGCTCCTCTTCCTCCTGGACGAGTTCGCGCATCTGCTGCACGAAATACGCCTTGACCCCGGTGCGCTCGAAAATCTGCTCGTCGGTCGCGCCCTTGCGGACGGCTTCGTACATCTGGAAATGGCGTTCGGAGTTTGGCACCGAGAGCATCTTGAGAAGCTCGTCCAGACTGCGCTCGTGAAAGTCCTTGGCGAAACCGAGCCCCGCCCTGCCGCGCTCGAGCGCGCGTATCGCCTTCTGGAACGTCTCCTTGTACGTCTTGCCGATGGACATCACCTCGCCGACGGCCTTCATCTGGGTGCCGAGCTTGTCCTCGACGCCGCGGAACTTCTCGAAGGCCCAGCGCGCGAACTTGAGCACGATGTAGTCGCCGCTCGGGGTGTACTTCTCAAGCGTCCCGTCGCGCCAGTACGGTATCTCGTCCATCGTCATGCCGGCGGCGAGCTTGGCAGAAACAAGCGCTATCGGGAACCCCGTCGCCTTCGAGGCGAGCGCCGAGGAGCGCGACGTCCTCGGATTGATCTCGATGATGACGACGCGCCCGGTCTTCGGGTCGTGCGCGAACTGCACGTTCGTGCCGCCGATTACGCCGATGGACTCGACTATCTTGAAAGCATCGCGCTGCAGGCGATCCTGAAGCTCCTTGGAGATGGTCAGGAACGGCGCCGCGCAATAGCTGTCGCCGGTATGCACGCCGACCGCGTCTATGTTCTCTATGAAGCAAACGGCGATCATCTGGTTCTTGGCGTCGCGCACGACCTCCACCTCGAGCTCCTCCCAGTTGAGGATCGACTCTTCAATGAGGCACTGGCGGGGGAGCGAGGCGTCCCGACCGC
>CAMOXA010000132.1 GCA_946628745.1 uncultured Verrucomicrobiota bacterium
CGTAACCCTCGAGAACGAGAACCTGGGCGTCGCCATCGTGCGCAAGTCCGACGGCGGCTACAACTACACGACCAGCGACCTCGCTTGCGTCGAAAAGCGCGTCGAGGACTACGACCCCGAGCGAATCATCTATGTCACCGACGACAGGCAGAAGCTGCATTTCGCCCAATTCTTCTCTATTTGCGCGAAACTCGGGCAGAAAGTGAAGCTTGTGCACGTGCCGTTCGGACTCATGAGCTATCAGGGCAAGGCGATTTCGACCCGCGAGGGCAACCTTATTCGTCTCGATGATTTGCTCAACGAGGCTGTGCGCCGTGCCTACGACATCGTGAAAGAACGCGGAGGCAGCGAAGAACTCGCGGCGCAAATCGGCATTGGAGCCGTGAAATACGCTGATTTGAGCCACGACCCCGCCACGGCAATCGACTTCAACTGGGATAAGGCACTCGCCTTGGAAGGCAATTCCGGCCCGTATCTCCAGTATGCACACGCCCGCGTATGCTCGCTCCTCGCCAAGGCTGGTGGAGTGGATGCGACCCCCGAGGGGTTCATCATTGCCACCGAGCCGGAGAAACGCCTCGCATTGCAGCTCCTTGAGTTCCCCGGTGCGGTGGTGCGCGCGGCGGAAGCATACAAGCCAAGCGTTCTTGCAGAGTACCTCTTCCAGACGGCCCAGCTCTATTCTTCGTTCTACCAGAACACTCCCGTCCTGAAGTCCGAAGAGCCGGTGCGTACGGCAAGGCTGAAACTTTGCCGTCTTTTCGGCGAAATCGTGAAAATGGCGCTTTCGCTTCTCGGAATCGAAGCACCGGAGCATATCTAGGCGAAATATGCAGCTAGGACGCCAGCTCAAGCTTGAAGTATACGGCGAATCGCATGCGCCGAAGATTGGCATGCGGCTCACCGGATTCCCTCGCGGCGAACGAGTGGATGTGGATAAGCTTCAGGCATTCATGGAGCGTCGCGCCCCGGGGCGCGACTCCAATTCCACGCAACGCCGCGAGCCTGATGAAGTGGAGTTCGTTTCCGGACTCGACGCGAAAGGCGTCACCACCGGCGGCACGATAGAGGCCATAATAAGAAACAGGGATTGCCGGAGCGGCGACTATGAAAAGAGTGTGCCGCGTCCCGGGCATGCCGACTACCCGAATTGGGTAAAGACGGGCACCATACCGCCCGGCGGCGGCGCAAACTCCGGTCGAATGACCGCCCCCATGTGCATAGCAGGCGCACTCGCGCTGCAGTCGCTGGAGCGAAAGGGCGTGAAAATCGCCGCAAAGGCCGTCTTTTGCCCTGACATAGAAGAGGCGAAACGCGAAGGCGATAGCGTGGGCGGAATAATCGAGTGCGAGATTGACGGGCTGAAGCCGGGCCTGGGCGGCGCGATGTTCGATGGGTTTGACGGCGCCATTGCCGAGGCCATCTTCGGGATACCGGGCGTCAAAGGCATAGAGTTCGGCAACGGTTTCGCCGCCGCGAGGCTCAGAGGCAGCGAGAACAACGACCCCTTCGCCATCGAAAACGGCAAGGTGGTGACTCTCGGCAACAACCATGGCGGCATATTGGGCGGCATGACGAGCGGAATGAAAGTCGTCTTTCGCGTGGCGATGAAGCCTACACCTTCTATATACAAGGAGCAGAAGAGTGTCGACTTATCCACCATGACGCCTGTCGCGCTCACGGTACGCGGGCGCCACGACCCTTGCATCGCGTTAAGAGCCGTTCCCGTGGTGGAAGCGCTCGCCGCCTTTACTGCGCTCGACTTCATCCTCGAAGACGAAACGAGCGTCGAATATGGCGAGAACTTGATGGAGGAAATAGCATCTCTCGGCAAGTGCGTAATCGATTCCAATGTTGCGCGGCTCTATCCGCGGCTTGCCGAAAACGCCATTTTCACCGTGCCCTCCGGCGAGGCCACAAAGACGATCGACACCGTTTCGGCGATGTGGAGCGCGTTTGCGAAGGCGGGGCTCGGCAGAAACGATTGCATTGTCGCCATAGGCGGCGGCGTGACAGGCGACATGACCGGCTTCGCGGCCGCCACGTTTATGCGCGGAATAGACTGGATAAACGTGCCCACTACGCTCCTTTCCATGGTGGACGCCTCGTTTGGCGGGAAGACCGCATGCGATCTTCCCGAGGGAAAAAACCTGGCCGGGGCATTCCATTCCCCGCGCAGCGTCATAATCGATACGGCGTTTCTGCGCACCCTTCCCGCTCGCGAGCTTGCGTGCGGAAGGGCGGAGATGATAAAGCACGAAATCATCTCCGGCAGGGTTTCACCGGCCTCGGGCGCCGGCATTCCGTCGCTCGACGAATTGAAGAAGAGCCTTGCCGTAAAGATAGCGACGGTAAAACGCGACCCGTGCGAAAGAACCGGCGAGAGGATGAAACTCAACGCCGGGCACACTGTGGCGCACGCATTGGAGAAGGCTACCGGCTTCGCCCTCACCCATGGCGAAGCCGTGGCGATCGGCTGCGTGGAAGAAGCCCGTCTCGCCGAAAGACTTTCGCTCGCCAAGCCCGGTTGGGCAGACGAAGTAAAGGCGCGTTTCCAAGCCGCCGCCTTGCCCACCGAACTCCCGGATGGCATCTCTTTCGAATCCTTGAAGCCCCTGATGGCAGGCGACAAAAAGCGCGATGGCGCAAGCGTCGTGTTCGCATTGCCGTGCGGCTGGGGCGATGTGCGCGCCTGGCGCATGGATCTTTCACCGAAAACACTCCCGGAAACGGGGCACAACAAAGGGGAACAATGAAAAAAGCATTGATTACCGGAATTACCGGACAAGACGGCAGCTATCTCACCGAACTGCTTCTTTCCAAAGGATACGAAGTGCACGGCCTCATACGCCGCGCTTCGACGTTCAACACCGGGCGCATAGACCATCTCTATCAAGATCCGCACGTCAACGGCCGCACGCTCTTCCTGCATTACGGCGACTTGGGCGACGGGCCAAACCTCGTGCGTCTCGTCTACGAGATACAGCCTGATGAAATCTACAATCTCGCCGCGCAGAGCCATGTGCGTGTGTCGTTCGATTCGCCCGAATTCACCGGCGATGTGGACGCGCTAGGCGCGATGAGGCTGCTGGAGGCGATACGCCTTACGGGCAGAGCTTCCAAGACGAAGTTCTACCAGGCCTCCACCTCGGAGCTCTTCGGCCTCGTGCAGGAAGTGCCGCAGAAGGAGACGACGCCCTTTTATCCGCGCAGCCCCTACGCCGTCGCCAAGCTCTATGCGTACTGGGCCGTGCGCAACTACCGCGAGGCGTACAGCGTCTTCGCGTCGAACGGCATCCTCTTCAACCACGAGTCGCCCCGCCGCGGCGAGACGTTCGTGACGCGCAAGATCACGCGCGCCGTCGGCCGCATCAAGATGGGGCTGCAGGACAAGCTCTACATGGGCAACATCAATTCGCTGCGCGACTGGGGCTTCGCGGGCGACTACGTGGAGGGCATGTGGCGCATCCTCCAGCACGAGCGCCCCGAGGACTTCGTGCTCGCGACGGGCGAGATGCATTCCGTCAAGGAGTTCCTCAAGCTCGCGTTCGGGATGGTCGATCTCGACTGGGAGAAGTACGTCGCGTACGACGCGCGCTACATCCGCCCGACGGAAGTGGACCAGCTCCTCGGCGACGCGACGAAGGCGCGCACCGAGCTCGGCTGGGAGCCGAAGGTCAAGTTCCCCGACCTCGTCAAGATGATGGTCGAGGCCGACCTCGCGCTCGCGGAGAAGGAACTGAAGCTCAAGAATGCGTAAGACGATGGCACGCGGTGCAGCCTACGCGGTGATTCTGGCGGGCGGCGGCGGCGAGCGGCTGTGGCCGCTGTCGACGCCGGAACGGCCCAAGCAGTTCGTCGAGCTGTTCGGCGGCAAGCCCTTGATCCGCCACGCGGCGGACCGGCTCGCGGGCCTGATCCCGCCGGAACGCATCCTCGTCATCACCGCCGCGCGGTTCGTCGCCCAGACGCGCGCGGCGCTGCCGATGGTGCCGCCGGAAAACATCGTCGGCGAGCCGTGCCGGCGCGATACGGCGGCGGCGGTCGCCGTCGCGGTCGGGATGGTGCGCGCGCGCGGCGGCGCGGACGCCGTGGGCGCGATCCTGACGGCCGACCAGCTGATGACGCCGGAGGAGGCGTTCCGCCGCGTTCTGGGCGACGCGCTCGCGGTCGCGGCCCGGAGCGACGCGATCGTCACGCTCGGCGTCGAGCCGGACCATCCCGCGACGGGTTTCGGCTACATCGCGCGCGGGACAAAAGTCGATTTCGGCACGGCGAGCGAATTTGCGAAGGTGGAGCGGTTTGTGGAGAAGCCCGACCTGGAGACGGCCAAGGCGTATCTCGCGACGGGCCGCTACAGCTGGAACGCGGGGATGTTCATCTGGAAGGCGTCGACGATGGCGGCGGCGTTTGCCGCGCACGCGCCGGAGTTCAGCGGGCTGATCGATGCCGTCGCCGCCGCGCCGGACGTAGAGGCGGTGATGGCGGCGCGCTATCCCGCGATCCGTGCGACGAGCGTGGACTACGCGGTGATGGAGAAGGCGACGAACATCCTCGTCGCGCGGTGTGCGTTCACGTGGGACGACGTGGGCGGCTGGAACGCGATTGCCGCGCACTTTCCGGCGGACGCGCGCGGGAATGTGCGGCTGGGGAAGACGGCGGT
>CAMOXA010000133.1 GCA_946628745.1 uncultured Verrucomicrobiota bacterium
CATCCAATCCGCTAATACCGACCACGACCGAAGGTCTTGAAGTCGACAGGCGCGACAATATAGTCGTAGACCCGAAGACGAACATGACCTCGATACCGGGAGTCTTCGCCGGCGGCGACATCGTTCTCGGCGCGGCAACGGTTATTCTCGCCATGGGCGAAGGCCGCCGCGCCGCCGCAGGCATCAACGCATATCTGGCGGCTGGTGATTAGCGGTAGTGGATGGGTGTAGCGGTAGCGGGTAGCGGGTAGCGGTTGTCCACGCTACTCGAGCCGCAGCAAATCGCGACCGAGTCTATCCGACAGTTCTTTCATCGCCGCGCCGAACGGCTGAAGCTTCGCGTCGACCGTTCGCTCCGCGACGGGCGTCTTGCCCTTCAGGAGTCTGGTCTCGATTTTGCCGCCGCTCTTTACGATGGATATCGTGAACGCGGCGGACTCTTCGGGCGATTCGGCGGAGGTGTCGACCGCCTCGTCGCTCTCGGGCTTGGGCTCGTTTTCCGGGCGCGGTTCGGGATCGTTCATCTCTTCAAGTATCACTCTCGCCAGAAGCTCAATCTTGCGGCGAACGCTGGGGAAAAGCTCCGCATGCTGCTGCGCCGCGTTTGGCGGCTCGCCGCCGCCGGGCCAAAGCGTGTCGAGGCGTCGGGCGGCCCATCTTTCTTCGACGGCGCGCGTCAGCATGGCTGCAATGGCCTTCAAGTCCGGCGTGCGCGTCCAGAAGCTCTCTTTCATGGCGCGGGAGGCGGCGAGCACCTCGCCGTGGCACGAGTCGACGATCGCGTTCTGGGCGGCGATGGCGTTTCGCGCCAGATCGAACGCGGCGGCGACCCGCCGGTCGGCGAGCGCGGACGATTCTTCCATCACCGGGCGTCCGCCGTCCGCCTTCGCCAGTTCCTGCAGTCCGTCGATGTCGCGCCACGCCTTGAGCGCGTCGGCGTAGTCGCTTCTCGCGGCCGTTTCGTCCGCAAGCGCCGCGGGCGGATACCACGTCCCGTCGGCCAAAGAAGGCCACGTCTCTTCGGCGAGCCGGCGCGCGGCCTCGGCCCTGGCCTGGCGCCATTTCGGCATCACGTCGCGCCGCACGATTCTGTCGACGGCCTTCGCCGCGGTTTCGCTCTGAAGCCTCTGGGTGAGATAGTCTTTCAACTCGGCGCGTTCGTCCTCCGGCGCGGCGTCCACCGCGAGGGCGAGCCCTTCCGCCAGCACGCGGGCGGAATACGCCGTCGCGAAGCATTTTTCGCTATCCGAAGCCTTCACGTGCCTTGCGGGGTCGGCGGATATCACCCGGGCCACATCGTCCACGGACACTTCAAGCCTGACGTCTTCTATGCGAGAGGCCAGTCTTTCCAGCGTGCGGCGTTCGACTGCGGCCGGTAGCGCGTTCGACACCACCGAAGGGAATACTCCCCACGATTCGGCGGCGCCGGTTTTGGCGGAGCGCTCGGCGACATTCGAGCGAAGTCTCGCCTCCATCTCTGCGGCGAGCCTGGATGGCGCCATCCCTTCGCATCTCGCCCTCGACAGGTACTCCTGCTGGCGGCGGCGTTCGGCCTTGGCGCTTTTCATGACGGGCTCCACCATGTTCTCGGAAATATAGGCGAGATTTTCGGCGAAGACCGGAGTGTTCTGACCCTCGATTATCCGACGCGTCATCTCTTCGCGCAAATCCCGTTCGTCGCGCGAATCGAACTCGGCCTCGGAGGGTCTTGTGGCGGCGACGAGATTTCGAGCCTGCTCCGCGACGGCGTCGCCGCGTTCGGCCGCGAAAGCCGACGGGAAGGTCGACTCGATTCCGCGGCGGTCGCCGTCGGCCATTTCGATTTCGAGACCCGAGTCGATGGAGAGACTGGCGAAGATTCTGCCGCGCTCAGCCGCGAACGCGTCGCGGGCCGCTTTCATGTAGAGCTCGCGGCAGGCGGCTTCGGCCGCGGCAGGGTCGGCGAACCGCGCCGGGTCGCCCATCATCGCCTTGTACAATACGCCCTTTCCGGGGCCAGTCCGCGAAAGCTCGGCGGCAAACCGGTTCATTGAAATTCGCGCGGCGGACTCTGCGGAGGTGCGGTCGAACTCCGCATTGCCCGCACTGAGCGCGGCGGCAAGCATTATGCAATATCCGGCATTCATGGCAGAATCTCCGCTCCTGTGGCTTCCTTGACGAGTTCGAGAGACTTTCGTTTGACGGCCTCGGCGATTGCGTTCGGGTCCGTCGCGCCGCCCAGCGATTCAGGGCTGGCGACGAGAGCGGGCTGAAGCCGCGCGGCGAGGGCGCGCTGGACGCCGCGCACGTCGAGGCGCAGCGACTCGGCGCGTTCGTCGATCTCCTTCGCGAGCCACTCGCCCTCCCCTGGCGAAATATCGTTCTCGGCGAGGCCTGCCGCGGCAAGGACTTCTTCGCGCCATGCGGCGGCGAGGCTCGCCTTGTCGGAGTAGTCGGCGAACGCGGCGGCGCTGCCAGCCGCGAAAGCCTCGCGTGCGGCCGGGGCGAGGCTGATGCGTCCGCCGGAGACGTGGCCGTCGGGGTCGAACGTGCGGCGTCCGTCCGTACCCTGCACCATGAGTGCGTTCAGGCCGTACTTGACCATTCTGTCGCCGGCCGTTTTCTCCAGAGCGAGGACGAGCTTCTGGCGGTTGAGATCCAGAACCTGTTCCTCGCGCTCGCGTTTCATGTCGGTCGCGTATATGAAATAGGCGATCATGAAAACCATCAGAAGCGCAAAAACCACCTGGAGAAGAAGTCCCTGGAGATCGTCGGTCGATGCACGCTCGCGAGTCCTTGCGCCGGCGAGCCGCGCGAGCGCGCGCCTGTCAGAATCAATCATCGCGTCGTCACTCCATTGCGGCCGACACCACGGCCTTCAGTCTGGCGGTCGCGGCGTCGGCGCGCGACTTCTCCCGGGCGGCGGACTTTTCCAGCTCGGCGATTCGCCGGGCGAAGAACTCCGCGTACTCTTTCTGGCGCGCGCCGAACTCGCGCTCGTACTGCGCCAGACGTTTTTCGAACGCGGCCTCGTACGCCTTCTGGCGGCTGTCGAACCGGTCCGAAGCCGCGTCGAGACGCGCCACGAGCCTGTCGACGGCCTCGGCGAGATCGCCGTCTTCCGCCGCCGCCAGGCCGGATGAGGCGAGCAGACGCGCGAAGAGCGGGCGCACGAGAGGCCTGTCGAACATGAACACCCAGACGACGGCGGTCAATGTCGAGAAAAGAGCGGTATGCAAACATTGCATCAAATCGGCCATTGTCACCGTTTCGAGATTGAAGTAGCCTATGACGATTATCCCCCAGAGAGTGCCGAACAGCCCGAGGGCGACATTAAGCTGGTCTGAACCGCGAAAGAACGGGAAGTCCGCCGCGTTCGTCCTGCGGCGGGCGAGGAGGCGGCCGAGCGAGAACGCCATGCATGTGAAGCCGAGCGCGGGGATGAACGTCGTGACAGCGGAATAGTCGACGACGCTCCAGTCGAGCCATGGCAGAAAGCCGCCCGGCCCTGCCGCGACGCCCGAAGTGCCGCCGCCTGCTGCGGCGAACGATTTCCACCAGTTGACGATGGCGACGACGTTGTTGGCGAACGCCAGCCAGGCGGCCGCCGCGGCGGCCAGAGTCAACACGAACAAAAGCGCTGTTTTTTTCATGGTCGCGTACATTATACCATAATGGCCCTTGCGTCACAACCACGAGTCGGCATTCACCGACCCCGCGCGCCTTGACGCGCCGCGGCGAATATGATAGACTTCGATCCGTCAAGTAGGAATATATGCAATGGCGACGCTGCCCAAAACTTCGGTATCTCTGATCAAAGCGCTTGCAGACGACCCGCAAAGCGCCAGATGGGACGAACTGTACCTCCGGTACGAACAGCCCATGCGCGCCTTCCTCCAGTCGAAATATCCGTCGCTCGAACCGGAGGACGTCATACAAGAAACGATGGTGGCTCTTTCGCGGCGGCTGCCCGGCTACTCGTACACGCCCGATGTCAAGGGACACTTTCGCAACTACCTTCTCGGCATTCTGGACCACAAGGCGGCGGACGCGGTAAACGCGCGAGTGCGCGAGACGAACGCCAGGCGGCGGCTGCGCGAAGACCCGGCGGCGCGGCACGCCGGCGACGCGGCGCGCGCGGAGGAATGGAAGATCGCGGCGCTTGAGGTCGCGATCGAACAGCTGCTCGCCGATCAGTCCGTCAACCCTTTTCACCGGACAGTCTTTCGGCAGCTGGTCCAGGAGAAGGAAAAGCCCGACACCGTAGCGGCGCGGTTCGGCGTGCCGCGCAACACCGTCGACCAGATAAAACACCGGCTTGTCGCCCGCCTGGCGGAAGCCGTCAGGCGCATGACAGCCGACCCGCAGGCGGACTAGAACGGCCGCCAGCCGTCTTCGCCTTTAATCACATCCGCCGGAATGTCCCTGGCGCCGCGCTCGGCAAAATACTTGTCGCGGTCCTCGGCGCCGACATGCACCCAGCCGGGCCGGTTCGACACATCGGCCCCGGAGCCTTTGCAGTCGAACTCGGCGTAATAGATCGTCTTGTCGCGTCCGTCGCCCGGCCGCCATGTCGTCCAGCCGACAGGCTTTATGCAGTCGGAAATCTCGCAGTCCAGAAAGACCGTCTGCG
>CAMOXA010000134.1 GCA_946628745.1 uncultured Verrucomicrobiota bacterium
GGCGACGCACGTGCGAGCGGCGTACGCCATCCCCGCCGGCACCCCCGCAAGAGGGCACAGGAACATCAACGCCATCCACGAAACATACGGGGCGGCCGTGAACAATGTCGCTCTGGCGGTGTCTGTCATGCTCGCGGATGCGTTCTCGCGTATTCGTCTTTGAGTCTCTCTACGGAGACGTGGGTGTATATCTGGGTAGTGGAAAGCGAAGCGTGGCCGAGCATCTCCTGGACGCTGCGCAAGTCGGCGCCGGCGTCGAGGAGATGTGTCGCGAAGCTGTGGCGCAATTTGTGCGGTGAAAGATCCGTCGGCAGACCGGTCTCTGCGAGATACCGCTTCATCCGCCGCTCCACGAACCTGGAAGATATCTTCGCCAGGCGGTCGCTCAGAAAGACGCTCGATTCGTCCGCCGCGAGTCCGGGACTCTCGCGGCGCACCCTGTCGCGCAGCTTGCAGAGCGCGGCGACGGCGTTCGACCCGAGAATCACCAGCCTGTCTTTAGAACCCTTGCCCGTCACCACGGCGCACCCGCGCACGAAGTCTATCTCGCCCCATTTCAAGGCGACGGCCTCGCTGATGCGGCAGCCTGTCGAATACAGAAACTCGAATATGGCCGTGTCCCTCAGCGCGGCATATTCGCCGATGGCGCCTTCGGCGAGATCCTTCGCCGGCCGCTCCAGAAACCTGGCCGCGTCGCCTACGGAAAATATCTTCGGCAGCGTCTTGGCCTTGCGCGGCCCGCGAAGCATGGAAAACGGATTGTCTATCACGACGCGCTCGCGCTGCAGAAAACGGAAGAACGTGCGGGCCGCCGCCAGCTTTCTGCGAACTGTAGTCGGCGACGCCCCGGACTTGCCGAGTCCGGCGAGAAACGCCCGCGCGTCCTCTTCCGTCGTCTCCTCCCACCTGTACGGCGCGCGCGCGTCCCCCCACTTCAGCGCGGCGAACTGCGCCAAGTCAATCATGTACGCCGAGCGGGTGTGCTCGCTGACGTTCTTTTCGGCGAGAATATACGCCTCGAATCTCTTCAGCAAAGGATCTTCGGCGGCGAAACGGCTAGGAACGAGCGCCACGGCTCCTCCCGGGAGATCGCCTGACGCCCTCGTCCGACCCAGCGACGCCTTCCATCACTTCCGCGTCCTTGTCGCGGCTTGAAGGTATGTTGTCGAGGCCCAGCCCGGCGGATTTCGTCTCGAAGTCCGGTATCTTGTCCTTGTAGGCCACCGCCACGCGTTTAAGGGCCATTGTCTGGCGCGGACTTAGCGAGTGGCGCCTCGCGAACTGCTCGGCGAGAGAGTCGACAAAGCCCTTGTCGTCGTAGACCTTCTTGCCTTTTCTGGCAGGCTCGCGCCACTCTGTGACGCTTTCCATGAGTTTCAGCAACCCCGGCACGGCGGGATCGGACTCCAGCGGCGCGAATCCGCTCGGGACGAATTCCGAAAGCTTCGCCCGCACCTGCTCGCAGTCCTCCAGGGCGGAGGCGTTCTCGCCGACCGCCTTGGCGAGGACAGAGAACTGCTTTGGCGTGAGTCCGCGCCCGCGGTCCACCTGTTCGCGAAGACTCTTGAGGAACGGGTTTCGCATCAGCCCGCCGATGCGGTCCATCGTTTCGAAGCAGTACTTGACGAGTTCTTCGTCGGCCTTCTGCTCGACGAGCTGCGCGCCAGCGCCGATGCCCGCTTCGCGCAACTTCGCGTCGGCGTCGGGTATCTGGGCGGAATACATCATAACCATGCGCACGAGGAACTCCAGCTGGCGGGCGCTGAGCGGACGGTTCTCGGCGCTCTGGCGCTTGACGCTCTCGACGAACGCCTTGTCGTCGTACTTCCGCTTGCCGATAGTCTTGGGTTCCTTCCATTCCTTGACCTGGTCGAGAAGCGCGAAGACGACGTCGAATTTCTCCTTCTCCGGCGGAGGCTCGGCGCAGGCTTCCAGCTCCTTGAGGAATTTGGCGTAGAAGGCGCTGAGCATTTCGTTCATAGGCTCGCCCTTCTCTTCGACCTTGTCAAGTTCGGCCTCCATCTCGGCGGTGTAGCCGACATTGAAGAGCGAATCGAGCTTTTTCGTCAGCCAGTCGCTTACGAGAATGCCGCGCTCGAGAGGGATGAGCTTGCGTTTTTCGCTCTTGGCGTACTCGCGCAGCTTCAGCGTCTCGACGGTCTGTGCGTATGTCGAAGGCCGCCCGACGCCGTTCTCTTCGAGAGCCTTGACGAGAGAGGCTTCGGAATAGTGGCCGGGGCCTTTCGTCTTTTTCTCGTCCGCGAGCCAGCGTGTCGCGTCGAGCGTTTCGCCTTTGGCGAGCTTCGGCAGCTCCTTGACCTCGTCGGAATCGTCGTCCTGTTCGTCGTCGGCGGCTCCCGCGGGGCGGCGCTTCAGATTGAGCTTCATGACTTTCATGAAGCCTTCAAAGTCGATTTCGGTGGCGCTGGCCGTGAAGAGATACGAGTGGGCGAGCGCGGGCTTGCGCGCTTCCAGCGCCACGGTCTTGACCGTCGTTTTGGCGTCCGACATCTGGCTGGCCAGAAATCTGCGCCAGATAAGGTCGTAGAGTCTCGACCCGGCGGAATCCAGATCGGCGCGTTCCGGCGTCATGGTGACATCGGTGGGGCGAATCGCCTCGTGGGCACCCTGGGCGCTGGCCTTGGATTTGAAGATGTTCGGCTTGGCGGGGTAGAACTCGGCCCCGAAGTTGGAGACCACGTAATCCTTCGCCGCCGCGCGCGCGATGTCCGAGATGTTGACGGAGTCCGTTCGCATGTAGGTGACGAGTCCGCGCTCGTACAGCATCTGGGCTATCTTCATCGTCTTGCCCGGCGAATAGCCGAGCGTGCTGGAGGCCGCCTGCTGCAGCGTCGAAGTGGTGAACGGCGGCAGAGCGTGCCTCGTCTTCGGCTGGGCCTTGAGGTCCGTTACTTCAAGTTCGGCCCCGGCGAGATCGAGAAGGATGTTGTCGGCAGACTGCTTCTGCTTGACTTCGGGCTTGCCGCCGTCGTAGCGCGAAAGCTTCGCAATGAACGATGCGCCGCCGCGCTTCTTCGCCTCGACGCCCATGAGATAGTATGTCTCCGGGACGAAAGCGTCTATCTCGCGCTGGCGCTCGACAAGAAGCCTCAGTGCCACGGACTGCACCCTGCCCGCGCTGAGCGTGCGGTTGTTGGCGCACGGTATGTACTTCCAAAGCAGAGGCGAGACCTTGTAGCCCACAAGCCTGTCGAGAATGCGACGCGCCTGCTGGGCGTCGACCCGCGGCATGTCTATATCGCGCGGTTCGGCGACGGCCTTGAGTACGGCGGGTTTCGTTATTTCATTGTATGTGACGCGATGGAACGGCTTGCCGCCGGCGACGGGCGAAAGGACCTCCTTGAGATGCCACGCGATGGCCTCCCCTTCGCGGTCCGGGTCGCTCGCGAGATATATTTCGTCGGAATGCTTAACGGCGTCCTTCAAATCGGCGACAACCTTCTCCTTGCCCTTTGAAACGGCATACGTAGGCGTGAAATTCCATTTGCCTTCCCCGACCGGGACGATTTTTATGGAAGCGCCCTCCGTCGGCAGGTCGCGTATGTGACCGACCGAACTCTTGACGGTGAAATCGCCGCCGAGATACTTGCCTATCGTTTTCGCCTTCGCAGGCGATTCGACTATCAACAGTTTATTGCCCATTCTGTCTTTCGCTCTATCCTGATGCTCTTGTTGCTACCGCTGCGGCAAAAGCCAATTGTCGCATGGTTGTGCCAATATACACTTTTGACCGCCGCATTGTCAAGTGCAAAGTGAAAAAAATCACTGACTCTGCGGCGGTCTTGGCGTATTGTTCCGTTCAGACGGCTCGCGCTCTATCACTCGACGGCGAACTGCCACTTGACCTCGGGCTTCTTGCACGTAGCCTCGCCGAAGCCCAGGCCGTCCACCACAAAGCCCGAAACCTTGATCGTGTATTTCTTGAGTTTCGTCGCCGTGCCGGAGACTTCGAGCGCGTACACTTTGAACGAGCCCTTGAAAGTGCCTTTCTTCGGCGTGTACGTGAGCTTGAGGCCCGAAAGGTTCGTCTTGCCCTTCGCGTCGTCCACGATAAGCCCCTTGCCGGAAGCCTCGTCGTATATCGCCGGCAGCGCCGCGCCCTTCTTGGGCTTCGACCATTTGACGCCGGCGGCCTTGGCGAAGGCCCACTTGCCGCGCACGACATTCGCCTTCTCGCCGAAAGGCACGAAGTCTACGAGGACGCTACCGTTGAACATCGATGTGTCGTCCGCGAGAGCGTAGGCCGTCGCCGTCGCATACGTCCAGTCGCCGCCGACAGCGGCGGACTGCACGTGCCAGGCGCCGAGCGTGCCCGCGAAGCGCGTCCCGCCGATCGTGACATGCAGCGTGCCGGTGTTCTTCACGTCGAGCGAGACGGTGGCGGGCTTGGTCCCGTCGATACCTGCGACCGTCACGGCTTTGATGGTCTTTTTCTTCCCGTCGAGACCCGTGAACGAGCCGGACACCTTGCTGGTACCCTTCTTCAAGTTGACCTTGCCGAGCTTGAGCTCCACGAC
>CAMOXA010000135.1 GCA_946628745.1 uncultured Verrucomicrobiota bacterium
CCGGGCGAAACAGGATTGTCCTCGAGGATGTGCTTGTCGGCGAAGTCTGGCTCGGCATAGGCCAGTCGAACATGGAGTTCCCGTTCGACAATTGCGAGTACGGCAAGCGTGCGTCGAAGGGCGGCACGATCCCTCCTACGGTCAGATACTTCCATCTGCCGAAGGACGGCGACGAGAAGCCGCGCGACATGTTCGCCGTGCCGGAGGGGACGCGCTGGCGTGCATACACCGCCGAAAACGAGCGCGAGAACCGCCGCTCGTCGATGCTGCTCGCGCATTTCGCCGAAAGGCTGTCGCGGGAACTCGGCGTGCCGGTAGGCGTCATAGGCGCAGCCGTCGGCGGGGCGAATCTCGAGTCGTGGATGAGCGCAGAGGCGATCGCCGACGCAGGCATGGTCGAAGAGGCGGCGAAGCTGCTAAAGACATGCGAGGGCTGGCACGCCAACGACGTGAAACGCTGGCAGGCCCGACCGGAGAGCGAAAAGAACCGGCCGTGCCCGAGAATCAACTACGAGAGCCGTCCGACGCAGGTATGGAACGCCATGGTGCCTCCGCTCGCGCCGTATGCAGTGCGCGGGATCATATGGTATCAGGGCGAGATGAATTCCGGCTGGCAGAAGTACGAGAAGCAGTTCCCGTTTTTCGCGAAGCGCCTGCGCGCGGCGTTTGAGACTGGGGACCGGCCGCTGTACATAGTGCAGCTGCCGGATTTCCGCCAGGAGCACTGGGTGAGAATCCGCGATGTCCAGCGCAAGATGAGCGAGAGCGTGCCTGGCGCGGAGCTTGTCGTAGCGATCGACGGCGACGAGCTGGAGCTGCACCCGAGGGACAAGACCCGCCTCGCTTCGCGCCTCGCGAATCTCGCTCTCGCCGACTGCTACGGCCGGCGCATCGTCGCGCGTTCGCCCGCCCCGGCGAAGGCTGCAGCAAAGGGTGGACTGGTGCGTGTCGCGTTTCGGAACGCCGGCGAGGGGCTTCGCACGAGAGACGGCGCCGAACCGCGGACGTTCGAGCTCGTCGAATCGGGCGACAAAGGCGTCCAGGTCCGCGCCAGAATAGCGTCCAGAAATGTCGTGGAACTAGCCGTACCCGACGGCCTCGCCGCTCCAACGCGCGTCAGATACGCCTGGTCGCCGGATCCGGACGTGAACCTTGTCAACTCGGCGGATCTGCCGGCGACGCCCTTTGAAATCGAAATTGAAAAACAAGCCAACAAGGAGGAAAACATAAAATGAAGAGACATGCCTTTGCCGCGTTCGCGGCGCTTTTCGCGGGGACGCTGCTCGCCGCGAACGTAACATCGATCACTCCGGTCCCGCAAAGCGAGAAACCCGACCACTGGTGGACGAAACGCTTCGCCGAAAAGCAGGAGCTTGTCAAAAAGGGCGGCAGCAAGGTGGTGTTCGTAGGCGATTCGATAACGCACTTTCTCGAAAACGGCGACGCCTGGAAAAGCCGTCTGGCGGTCGCGCCGTACAACGCCCTCAACCTGGGCTTCAGCGGCGACAGGACAGAACACGTTCTGTGGCGTCTTGATCACGGCGAGCTGGACGGATACAAGGCGAAGGCGGTAGTGCTGATGATCGGCACCAACAACACCGGCCATCGTTCGCGCGCCGACGAGTCGCCGATCGATACGATAATCGGCATAAACGAAATCATACGAAAGATACGCTCCAAGCAGCCGCAGGCCAAGATAATACTGCATCCGATTTTCCCGCGGGGCGAACGCGCCGACGACCCGATGCGCGCCAGAAACGACACAGTCAACGCGTCGATACGGCAGTTGGCCGACGACAGAGACATATTCTGGTGCGATTTCAACGACAGGCTGATTCAGCCGGACGGGACGCTTTCCAGGGAAATCATGCCAGACTTCCTGCATCCTTCGGCGAAGGGGCAGCAGATATGGGTCGATTCGCTGATGCCGACCTTGAACAAGGTGCTCAAGGCAGCGGACTGCGACCTGCCGCAGGCCGCGAGAGCGATACCGCGCCGCCTGCCGGAGTATGTCGGGCGCATGACCGACCGCCGTCGCCTCACCATGGCTCGAAAGGGCGAGACTCTCGACGTCGTCTTTCTTGGCGATTCGATCACGCACGGCTGGGAGGGCGCCGGACGCGAAGTTTTCAAGAAGCTCAACGCCGACTACAAGATACTCAACCTCGGCCACAGCGGCGACAGGACCGAGCACCTCGTGTGGCGCTTTCTGAACGGCGAGATGGAAGGGTACAAGGCCAAACTTTTCATGCTTATGATCGGCACGAACAACGGCGGAGATTCCGCCGAGGATGTCGCCGCCGGCATCAAGCGGATAATCGAAATCGTGCAGGAGAAGCACCCCGAGTCGCGCATTCTGCTACTGCCGATTTTCCCGCGCAACGACAACGCGCGCAACGGCCATCGCATCAAGAACGAGAAGACCAACGAGATTATCCGCGGCTTCGCCGACGGGGACAGGGTGGTGTGGTGCGACTTCAACGACAAGTTCCTCGAACCTGGCCCGGACAAGGTTCTGCCGCGCTCGCTCATGCCGGATCTTCTGCATCCGAACCACGAAGGCTACCTCATATGGGAGGCCGCGGTAAGGCCGTATTTCGAGAAGTACTGCAAGTGAGGCTTGGCGCGCCGCGCGTCAGCCGTGGGGCCGGAGGCGGGCGGCGACTTCGTCCGCCGTCAGGCCCGCGAGCAGAATGCGTTTCGTTTTCGACGTCTCGCCCGACTTGAAAACGACGCGCGATTTGGCGATGCCGAATTCGTCCGCGAGCGTTTCGACAAGCTCCTTGTTGGCCTTGCCGTCGACAGGCGCGGAGCGTATGCGCACTTTCACGGCGTCTCCGGCGAATCCGTCCAGCCCGGCCCGCGAAGAGCGGGGCTGGGCTTTGACGTTCAATACGACGCCATCGGGAGTTTCAGTCATGTACATCGGCGAGCCTTTCCAGTTCTTCCGGCGAGAGATCGCGCCATTCGCCCGGTGCCATGTCGCGCGGCAGTTCGAGGCCGCCTATCGCCACGCGCTTCAGCGAGACGACGACAAGATGTGCCGCCGAGCACATGTAGCGAATCTGGCGCTTGCGGCCTTCGCGCAACCGGAACTCCAGCGTGGTGACGTTCGCGACCGGCCCGGACAAAACGCGGACAGGCACGAGACGCGTCATGTAGCCGTCCGGCATTCTGACGGGATTGCGCAGCACTTCTAGCTTCTCGTCGCTCCATTTGCCGGCCGCTTTGACGATGTATCTCTTCTCGTGTTCGTAGCGGGGGTGGGTCAGCTTGAGCGTGAGATCGCCGTCGTTCGACATGAGAAGAAGCCCTTCGCTGTCTTTGTCGAGACGGCCGACAGGCACGAGGCGCTCGCGGATTTTGCCGCGGAGGAGGTCAGAGACGGTTTCGCCGCCGAAGGGATCGCTGGTGGAAGAAAGGACGCCGACGGGTTTGTACAGCATAATCGTGCGGGGCCGTTCCGGCCCTGCAACGGGGCTGCCGTCGACGAGGATGCGAACCGACGCCGGGTCGACGCGCGCCCCGGGTTCTGTCACGACGAGTCCGTCGACGGTTACGCGTCCGGCAGATATAATGTCGGCCGCGCCGCGCCGCGAGGCGACGCCTGCGTGCGAGAGTATGTTTTGCAATCTTTCTTCAGCCATATTCGAGTGTGAAGCCTCCGCCGCATATTATATCATATTTCGGCCGGCGGTGCGCCATTCCGGCGGGGGCGCGAGGCCGTATTTTTTTTGATTTTACCCCTACCGCATGTACGGGGGAAAATGGTATAATAACCGTTCACGTCTCCGCAAACGGTCGACGTGTTGTACAGTGAAAGAACAGGTGACTTGATATGATGACTAAAGAAGAATTGCGAGCGGAATTCTGGCTGCTGACGAAGGGGATGCTGCAGGATGCACGCGTCGACGCCGACGAGGCGAGAGTCGTGAAACGCTGGCTTGAGGAGCATGGCGAGGGCGATGAATACGCCCTGCTCATAAAGAAACTCGACGGGTTTCTGACGGACGGGTACATCGACCCGAGAGAGTCCGCAGCCCTCGCCGATTCTCTCGGCCGGGTTTTGTCCAGATTGTCCGGCAGATAAGACGGTCGCCAGCAGATGGCCAGAGACAGAAACAAAAAGGCGGGAGCCGAGCCGCCGAGTCTTTTCGACAACATGGACTTGTTTTCCGCCGTTCCAGCCGCGGACGGCAAGGCCGAGCCCGGCGTCCGCGAAGAGGCGGCGTCCGCCGCCGTGGACGCGGCGCCGGCCGCAGAGCGCGCCGGCGCCGTGCACGACACGCATGGTCTCACCGGCTCGGGTCCGATGAAAGAACTGTACGACTTCAACTTTCGACAGTATTCGGCCTATGTGATATGCTCGCGGGCGATTCCGGCCGTAGAAGACGGGCTTAAACCCGTCCAGCGCAGAATCATGCACTCGCTCTGGGAGAAAGACGACGGCCGGTACACCAAGGTCGCGAACATCGTGGGCCAGGCCATGCAG
>CAMOXA010000136.1 GCA_946628745.1 uncultured Verrucomicrobiota bacterium
CCAAGGCCAAGGCCCATCCGACATTCCGTGTCCGCCCAGGCGAGCTGATCGAGCGCGCCTCCACCCGTTGGCACGACATTTCCCCAGACTGGCTTGCGGATGCGCTTGGCTTCATCGACGCCTCTCTCGACCGTTCTCTTACGACGGCTGATATCGTCGCGCATGTCGGTCTTTCGCACGTCGCAGTGGGCAAGATGTTCCGCAAGAAGCTCGGAATGAGCCCTCAGCGCTATATTTGCAAGCTCAAGATGGATGCTGCGCGGCGTCTTTTGGAGGCGGATGGTTCGCTGCGCGTGAAAGAGGTTGCGGCTCGGTTTGGCTTTTCATCGCTTGCGTATTTCTGCAATGTCTACCGACAGTATTTCGGGCACTCTCCTCGTGACTGACGGTTTCGTATATTGATACTCGCGGTTTCTAAAATAGATATATTTTGTCTGTCCACGCAGACGGGGATTTTGGTAAACTATTGCCAGTTCATCCGTCATGCTGACATTAGGTATAGATTCTTCTACTCAGGGCGTCAAAGCCGTGGTTTACGATGCGGTTGCGGACAGGGTTGTCGCATCCGCAAACGTCAACTACGGTCGCGACCTGCCGGAGTTCGGTTCGCCGGAAGGCTTTCTGCCGAACGCCGACACGTGCATCCGCCGTGCTGATCCCGGAATGTGGGTGCGCGGGCTTGATCTCGTGCTGGCGCGGCTCAAAGAATCGGGTGCGCCGATGGGCGAGATATCCGCTGTAGGCGGCGACGCCCAGCAACACGCCACGGTTTATCTGGATGCGGACGGCGGCTTTACGCGGAAGGCGTCGCCGATTTGGATGGATTCTTCGACCGGGGAAGAGGTGTCTCGACTGAATGCCCATTTCGGCAAGACGCTTCAGACGCGCACGGGATCTCCCGCGATAGAGCGCTTTGCCGCCGCGCAGATAATGAAGTTCGCATGCGAAGAGCCCGATGCGTATGCAAGAACAACGCGAATCCATCTGCTCAGCTCCTTCCTGACCTCAGTGCTTGCAGGAGAAGATTCGCCGATCGATGTCGGCGATGGGGCTGGCATGAACCTTCTGAATCTGGCGACGCTTGAATGGGATGCCGAAATCTGCTCTTTTGTCAATCGGTCTCTTTTGCAAAAGCTGCCGCGAATACACCGCCCCGGCGACGCGCCGCTCAGGCTTGCGCAGCGATTTGCCGCGTACGGCTTGAGGCCCGGCATTCCCGTCGAGCCGTTCACTGGCGACAACCCCGCCTCGCTCGTCGGATGCGGCGCGGAGAAGCCCGGGTGCGCGGTGATTTCGCTCGGGACGAGCGACACGTTCTTCGCCGCGATGCCGGACTTCCGCACCGACCCCGGCGGATGCGGACACGTCTTCGGCAATCCCGTCGGCGGCTTCATGTCGCTTGCCTGCTTCAAGAACGGGTCTCTCGCACGCGATCGCGTCCGCCGCGAATGCGGTGTGGACTGGAAGTTCTTCGACGAGACGGCGTTCGACCTCACGCCGTCCGGCAACGGCGGCAGACGGGCGTTCCCGTATTTCGAAAATGAAATTACTCCTTGCCACGCCGCAACCGGCGTTGAAGCCAATTTCGACTGGGACAGCGCGAGCCCCGAAGTCAGGATTCGCGCCGTCGTCGAGGGGCAAATAGCCAACATGCGCGAGCGCACGCGCTGGATTGGCGACTTCAAGATAATATGCGTTACTGGAGGCGCGTCAAGGTCGCGCGGCATTTGCTCCGTCATCGGCGAAATGTTCGGTGCCGATGTAAAGACTTTGGATGCAACGGATTCTGCGGCCATAGGCGGCGCAAGGCTTGCCGCTGCCGCGCTGGAACGAATAAAGGGAGGAGCCGGGAAATGACTTTGGTTGACTGGTTGATGATTTTCGGCTACTTCGGAGTCCTTGCAATGGTCGTCGTCGCCACGCGCCGCAGGCAGGAGACGAGCCAGGACTTCTTTCTCGGCGGGCGCACTGTCGGCTGGCTCGCTATCGGCGCCTCGATCTTCGCGGCGAACATCGGCTCCGAGCATGTCGTCGGCCTTGCCGGGCAGGGCGCGCGCACCGGGCTTTCGCTTTCGCACCTCGAGTTCCATTCGTGGGTGCTCATCCTCATGTGCTGGGTGTTCCTGCCGTTCTACTACAGGAGCGGTGTGCAGACTATGCCGGAATTCCTGGAACGGCGCTTCGGCCCTCGCGCAAGGTGGATCCTTTCGCTCGTTTCGCTCGCGGCGTACGTTCTCACGAAGATATCCGTCACGGTGTTCGCCGGCGCGCTCTTCTTCGAGGTCATGATGCCGGAGGTCCATTTTGCCGTCGGAGGAGTCGATGTGTCCAGCTTCTGGATCGGCGCGTTCGCGACGGTCGTCCTCGCCGGCGTCTATGCGAGCTTTGGCGGGCTTCTCGCCGTCGTCTATACCGATCTCGTCCAGACGGGTCTGATCCTCGCAGGGTCGCTTTCGGTGACATATTTCGCGCTGAAGCATCTCGGCGGAACGCTCGACGGCGGCACCTTTCTGGACGGATGGGGCGTTCTCAAGGCGACAATCAAGGCGTCGCCAGCCACGAAAGAGGCGTTTTCGCTTTGGCATCCTCTGTCACATCCTGCATTTCCGTGGCTGGGGCTTACCATAGCCTCCGCCACAATAGGCGTATGGTACTGGTGCACCGACCAGTTCATCGTGCAGAGAATGCTCGCGGCGCGCAACCTTCGCAATGCACGGCGCGGAGCGATATGGGGCGCTCTCCTCAAACTGCTGCCTGTGTTCATCTTCCTTGTGCCGGGGCTTCTCGGCTGGGCGCTCCATCAGCACCATGCGGGCGGATTTTCCATTCCGCTCGACGCACAGGGCGGCATCGACGGCGACAAGGTTTTCCCGTCCCTCGTCACGCAGCTTCTGCCAGTCGGGTTCAGGGGCCTTGTCGTCGCGGGCCTCATTGCCGCGCTCATGAGCTCGCTCGCGTCGCTTTTCAACTCCGTCTCGACTCTGTTCACGGTGGACGTGTACAAGAAGCTGCGCCCTCTCGCGTCCGAGAGCCGCCTTGTGGCCGTCGGGCGCATAACGACCGTTTCCATGACTGCGCTTGGACTGCTCTGGGTGCCGATCATGCGCTCTCTTTCTGGCGGCGGGCTTTACCAGTACATCCAGGCCGTGCAGTCGTTCCTCGCTCCACCCATCGTCGCGGTGTTCGTGACAGGGCTTCTCTGGAAGCGCATGAACGGACGCGGCGCAGTTTGGGGGCTCGGCCTCGGGTTCGCGCTTGGCATGACCAAGCTCACGCTCAACGCCTGCGGAGTCGCGACGATCCCCGATTTCTATTATTCGGGACTTCTGCTGCTGGCTTCGATCGCGATTATCGTCGCCGCTTCGCTTACCGCGCCAGCACCAGAACCCGCGCGCATCGAGTCGCTGACCTTCGCCACGCTCGGAGACGACTTCAAGCGCGAGAACAGGGCGTCGTGGAACAAGGTGGACGTAATGGGCTCGGTTCTCGTAATCGGCCTTGTCCTGGCCGCCTATGCCTACTTCTGGACGTGGCTTGACTGATTTCAACGAAAGCAAAAAAGGAAAGACTCATGTACGACAAACTATGTGTAAACGCCCGCTCGATGCCATTCTGGTGCGTCGGCAATCCGCTTGGAGACCCGTTCGGCGGCCCCGTCCAGCCGAAGATCGACTCGCTTGAAGTGGCGCAGCTCATCGCCGACGCGAAGAAGGCCGGCCTCATAGAAATGACCAGCTACCACGACGACGACCTCGTGCCCTGGGACCCCGCGCATCCCGAGGACGACCTGGACCCGAAGAGCGCGGCATACGCCAAGCTTGTCGAGATACGCAGGATTCTGCGCAAGGCGGGCGTCAAGGTCAATGCATCGATATGCTCACTCCACGGCCACCCCATGTTCCGCGCGGGCGGTCTCTGCAATCCCGACCCGAAGATTCGCGCGCTCGCGGCGAAGAAGGTAGAGCGGACCCTTCGCATCGGTGCGTTCCTCGGCGCGAAGCACTATGTCTACTGGGTGGCGCGCGACGGATTCGAGAGCTACCCTGGGTGCGACTTCAAGCGGTGCTACGACTGGCTCGCCGAAGGCCTGAACCACGTCACGGACTACATCGAGAAGAAGGGGCTCAAGAACTACATCGGCGGCACTGTGGAGCCGAAGCCGAACGAGCCGCGCGGGGCGATGTTCCTGCCGACGAGCGGACACTCCGTAGGCTTCATAATGACGCGCCTCAAAAAGCCGGACTTCTGGGGCGTCAACCCCGAACTTCTCCAGCACGAGGGAATGTGCCTCATCAACTCGGTCCTCACCGTCTCGTACCTGATTGCGTGCAGGAAGCTCAAGTTCCTCCACTTCGGTTCGCAGGTCAAGGGCCAGTTCGACGACGACTTCCCGCCGCTTGTCG
>CAMOXA010000137.1 GCA_946628745.1 uncultured Verrucomicrobiota bacterium
GTCCAGCACCTTGCCCGACGCCGTCCAGAAAACCGCCCCGACGCCGTCGGCCACCACTCCGCTAGATTTAGCTGTAGTTGTTAGCTGTAGCGGTAGAATCGACAACTTCCTCCCTGCCGCTACCGCTAAATCCTACCGCTTCCCGCTACCGCTAGATTTAGCCGTAGTTGATAGCTGTAGCGGTAGAATCGACAACTTCCTCCCCTACCGCTACCGCTAAATCCTACCGCTAACAGCTAACTGCTACTTCCCCCCGCGGCAATGGCGACAAAGAGGCTTTCAGCGGCGTTTGCCGCGATAGAGTACGGCCATGAGCGCAAAAGCGGCGATGGAAAGCAAAAGCGCCGCGAGAAAAGGAACCGTCCAGTCGTGGCGGCCATCGGCGGCAACGCACGACGCGAGAATGCGGTCGAAGACGCCGACCGAGAGAAATCCGCCGACGCCGGCGGTGAGGAGCATCACAAACCCCTGCGCCTGGTTGCGCAACGAAGCCGGCGCGATTTCGGCCATATGCATCTGGACGCCCACGATCAATATGCCGAATATGAGGCCGTGAACGAGTATTCCGCCGAAAGCGAGGGAAGTCGCGCCGCAGCGGGCCGCGAGATAGAAGCAGACATACCTGAACGCGAGTGCGGCGAGACCGAGGAGCGTCGAGCCTTTGAATCCAAGTCTCTGCACGAGCCACGGCAGAGCGACCATAAAGCCAAGCTCGGCCACCTGTCCGAGATTCTGCGTAAGGTTGAGATAGGTGAACCCCGCCTCGTCGAGGTACATCGTGTTGTAGCCCATGTACCATTGAAAAGGCACCATCGCGAGCAGCAGGACGGCAGAAAGCGCCAGGACGGAACGATCCTTCAACAGCACAAGCGCCCTGAGCCCCAGCGCATCGACAACACTCATGGGCGTACCCTTCGCCTTCGGCGGAGTAGGCGGCATCGCCAAAGCCGTCAGAGCGCCGGCGAACGAAACCGCCGCGCCCGCCGCGAATATCCAGGCCGTTTTGTCGAAGTCCGGGATGCCGAAGAACCTTATCGCGACTATCGAGAAGACCGCGCTCGCCGCCCAGCCGACCGAACCGCAGGCGCGTATGTACGGGAACGCCGATGTCGGCGCATGGGCCATCGCGATCGCCGCCGCGACAGACCACGTCGGCATGAGCAGGACCGTGGCCGCGAGCAGAAGCGCCGCGAGAAGCGGCGGAGACTTCGCGAAAAACGCCGCGCCAAGCGCCGCGGCCGCGAGGAAGTCGCAAAGCGCGAGAACCTTGCCGGAATCGAGGAACCTGTCGGCGAGCATGCACACGAGCGGCGAGGCGAACATGCCGATGCCCATGAGCATTCCGCAGAACGGCACCCACGCCTCGCCGCCGTCGAGGGTGCGGACGTACGGGACGACGGTATTGAACCAGACCGGGAAAATCATGTTCTGGA
The DNA here is from genome assembly GCA_946628745.1 of uncultured Verrucomicrobiota bacterium. Lineage (GTDB taxonomy): Bacteria > Verrucomicrobiota > Kiritimatiellia > RFP12 > UBA1067 > UBA1067. The sequence goes on from CAMOXA010000137.1 coordinate 1,434, forward strand.
CGAACATCATGCCCATCAGACGCAACGCCGTCGGCACTTTCACCTGTCACCTCTCCTTGAACTTGAAGACGCAAAGCGCCGCGGCGGCAACCGGCAGCGTCGCGGCGAGACTGTGGGCCATCGCAGCATCGACGCCGAGTTCGGCCGTAAGCACGCGCGAGAGAACGACATACACTCCGGTCAACACGGCGAAAGCCGCCAGAAGCCACAGTGTCGGCGCGAGGGAGCGGACGCAATGGAAAGCGCCGAGAACGCCGAAGAGGACCGGCGGCAGAAGCGCCGCGGCGACAGGCGGCATGTACCCCGTCTTGACGAGAACCATGCAGCCTATCACAAAACCGTAATAGGCGAAAAACATGCCAAGCGCACCCAGGACGCCGGCGGAGACGGCCTGCCTGCCGGACGTGATGCCAGCAGGTATCGTCAGAAGCGTTATCACGATGCACGCCAAAGGCGAAACGGCCTGGGCCCACGCGTCGTACAGGACGTCGCGGCGGCCGTCGGCGCTCATGTCGACGCTCGTCGCGAGATAGCGCAGCTTGCCGCGCACCGACCCGAATCGCGCGTCGGTATCCTGCATGCGCATGTCTTCGGGGCGCTCGGTGAATGACGGGAACGACCTAAGGGGCAGCGCGTCGAGCTCTGGCGTCGGCGTCGCCTTCGGCCTGCCGTCCGCGCCATAGCGCTGGATCTTCGGTTCGTGGAACCACCACTCGCCGTCGAGATATTCCGCTTTCGGCGCGGTGACCGTCATGCCCGCGACGCCCTCGCCAGCATCGACGCCGACTCTGACATCGGCGAGACGCGAATAGGTCGAATCGTGTCCGCCCGCGACCATCCAGCGTCTGCCGCCGGACGTGTTGCAGTACGTGAAGGTGTCGGGCCGGCCGTCGCCGTCCTTGCCGAAACGATCCTTGCGCAGGTCCATCGCCCACTGCGCGTGACGCGGCATGTAGCTCTCGTTGACCCACGCGACGAAAGCCGCCATCGCGCAAGCCGCGACAAGCAAAGGCTTGACGACCGTCGCGAGGCTTATGCCGCTCGCGCGCATCGCGGTAATCTCCGAATGGCGGCAGAAGTTCCACATCGTATAGAGCGTCGCGAGCATCAGCGAGGCTGGCGCGACGTAATGGAAGAACGGCGAAAGGTACGCGGCCAGATACTTGGCCGTGACGGACAGGGGAATCTTCGCGCTCACGATTCGCGAGAACGAACCGAAAAGTTCGAACAGGACGTATATCGAGACGAAACCGACAAGGCAATAGCCGAGCGGCACGACGAATTCCCTGAATATGTATCTAGTCAATATTCGCATGTGGCGAAGATATTATATCACACTTCGAGCGCTCCCGTCAGCGCGGAAACTGAAGAAAATCCATGCCGTTCGCAGTAGTCCACGATGCCGTCGAAGACCGAGCCCGCGACGCCGGGGTCCGAAAACGTCGCCGTGCCGACGGCGACGGCGCTCGCGCCGGCGAGCAAGAACTCTATCGCGTCGCGCGCGCAATAGACGCCGCCCATCGCGAGAATCGGCAGGCGCGTCGCCCTGTGGGCGTCGTATACGAGCTTGACGGCGACGGGGTGTATGCCGCGGCCCGAGAGGCCTCCGGTGACGTTCGCGAGGACGGGACGGCGGCGCTCGACGTCGATGACCATCGCGGGAATCGTGTTTATCATCGACAGCGCGTCCGCGCCGGAATCTTCGCACGCTTTCACATACGGCGCGATGGACGGCACGTTCGGCGCGAGCTTGACGAGAAGAGGCAGCTTCGTCGCCTTTCTGACGGCGCTGACGACCTCGGCGAGAACGGACGGATCCTGTCCGAAAGTATGTCCGCCCGCCTTGACGTTCGGGCAGCTCACATTCATTTCGACAGCCTTGATGCATTCGAGCCCGCAGCCGTCCAGACGCCGCGCGACTTCGGCGTACTCTTCGACGGAGCCGCCCCAGATGTTCACGATCATCGGCACTGACGCGTTGCGCTGGTACCAGGGCGCGGAATACTTGAGAAAGTGGTCCACCCCGGCGCCCTGAAGCCCGATGGCGTTGACGAGGCCTCCCGGGACCTCCGCGTGGCGTGGCATCGCGTTGCCCGGCCACGCTTCGGCGCGCACGCCCTTCGCGGTCACCGCGCCGAGCTTCGCGTAGTCGACGGCGCCGATGTATTCAGTGCCGTAGCCGAATGTTCCGCTTGCGGTGACGACCGGCGTCGCCATTTCAAGTCCGCCGAGATTTACTTTTGTGTCGACCATGACAGATTGCCTCCAATGTGACGGTTCAGTTCCAGACGAGATCTTCGGCCGCGAAGACCGGCCCTTCTATGCAGCAGCGCGAGTTGCCGCGGACGGTCTTCTGGATGCAGGCGTAGCAGGCGCCGACGCCGCAGACCATGTGGCGGTCCATCGATATCCAGCCCTTCATGCCCGTGCCTGTCGCGCGCATCGCGACGGCCTTCAGCATCGGATCCGGTCCACACGCGAAAAGCTCGAACTTTCGCCCCTGCGCGCGAATGCGGACGAGCTCGTCGTCAAGCGGGTCGGTGACAAGGCCCTTCACGCCCGCAGAGCCGTCGTTGGTCGCGGCGCGGACCTCGACGCCGAGCGCGGCAAAGCGGCCGAGCGCAAGAAGGTCGGCTTTCGTTCGCCCCCCGACGAAGAGAATGGGGGCGGCGGAGCTGAGCAAACGGCGGGCGAGGAAGTAGAGCGGCGCGACGCCGAAGCCCCCGCCGACAAGCAGCGCGGCGCCGTCGCACTTCAATGGGAAGCCGTGTCCGAGCGGGCCCATTACGCTCACCTCGTCGCCCGGCTTCACGGCGTTCAACGCCGCAGTGCCGCGTCCGACCGTCTTGTATAGAAGCTCCAGCTTTCCGCCCTCGGCGTTGAAGATGGAGAACGGGCGCCTGAGCGCGCTCGCTTCCAGGGCGGGGACGCGCACGTGCACGAACTGCCCGGGCTGGGCGTCCGCCG
>CAMOXA010000138.1 GCA_946628745.1 uncultured Verrucomicrobiota bacterium
AGACGAACGACTGGGGGATGCTCTACGTGCGCTGCAAGGTCAACGGAGCCGATTGCAGGCTGATTGTCGATACCGGCAGCTCGCGCACCATCTTCGACATGCCTTTCGCCGTGCGCGCATTCGGGCGAGAAGCTGTCCGCCGGCATGACTATAAAGGCGAAAAGTTCAACCACTTCGGGCTACTCTGTTCCGGGCGGGGAGGGATGCTGCTCGTTTTTCGGCGTGGTGAACGGGAAGCCGATTTCGCCAGGCGGTACATATTCGAGCCGCAATACGGCGGACGCGACCGCTACTGCATGCGCGACAACCCCGGCGCGTGCCGCTACAACGGCTCGGGCCGCGCCACGGCCTTGTTCCTGGATTTCCTGGCGCGCAACCATCCCGGCACGCTGGCGAGGGCCAACGCGGCGCTGCGCGCGCACGCGTTCGACAACGAGACATTCTGGAAGGAAGCAACAGGCAAGACCGCCGCGGAGTTGGAGGAACTCTGGCGCCGCGAGCTGGGCGAGACGCCGCAGTTGAATGTTCGCTCTGCAAGGGCGAGGGCGAAGAAGTGGTGACACCAGTTACCCGGCCAGACGGAAATATGGTAAAATATGCGTCGGTCAAACGGGAGGAAAACAAATGAACAGGAAAAACATGCTGGTTGTTGCGGCTGCGGCCGCAGTCGTGTCGCTCACCGCGGCCGCGAACGCCGCGGATGCGAGCGGCATCAAGCTCAAGGTCACTGGCGTCGCCGTGGTGGATGAAACGAAGAACGACATGGACAGTGTCAAGTTCCTGCCTCCCGAAACGCGCGTCGTCGTCCCGTCGGCCAGGCAGTTTGCGCTCTTTCTCGTGGAGTATGAAGTTCCGGCGAACATGAGCGCGTACCTCTTTCTGGAGCAGAACGGCGACGCGGACAAGCTCGCTTGCGATTTCCGCACCGGCGCATCTGGTCTATACAAAGGCGCCGGCACCGTGTTCAAGCCTCTCGGCATGGATAGCGACATGTATGACACCGGCGTATTGGTGAAGTCGGTCCGTCTGTCGGCGGAGGTGGAAGGCGACGATGGCGATGGACGGGATTCCCTTTATGTCTGCGACGCGCCGGTCAACGTCCTGTTCGCGAAGGACGGAGAGAAGAAGACGGACGGCTTCAAGGTGCTGGAGCCTCTGCCGCCGCCGCCAGCAAAGTCGCTTTCGCTCCTGCCGGGCTGGACGGAAGACTTCAAGGAGGCGAAGGCCAGAGCCGAGAAGGAAGGTAAGCTGATTCTCGCGTACTTTCTCAACTCCCGTTCTGGCAACGACGGCAAGGCGGCGAAAGTTCTGGACCATGAGGTGCTCGGTTCTGAGGAGTTCCTTCAAAAGGCCGGCGGGTCGTATGTCTTGTACATGGCCGAGGCCTGGAAGCCCAGCCAATCGTGGATGGCGCAAAACAATGTCATGCTCGCGTTCAAATATGCCGCGCGAAAGAGGACGTTGTCCCTGCCGGAAGTGGCAATCATCCATCCGGACGGTTCTCGCGTGGCGCTGCTGGACAAGGGCGGATGGGAAGGTGGCGTCGACGGCTATCTCGCGAAGATAGAAAAGGGGCGCAAGGATGGCAGCGCGAAACACGGCACGAAGAAGAAGGCGCGCGAGAAGGCGGCGAAGAAGATCCCGCCGAAGACCGACAAAACCTCGACGCCGGCCGGATTTACCGACAACCTCGACGAGGCGCTTGCAAAGGCCAAGGCCGAGGGCAAGCTCGTCTATGTCTGCTTCTCCGGCAGCGACTGGTGCCACTGGTGCAAGAAGCTGGAGGAGGAGGTGCTGTCCGACCCGCTGTTCGTCGCGGGCGTGATGGACGACTATGTCCTCGTGTTCATCGATTCGCCTCAGAACAAGTCGCTCCTCTCGGACCGTGCCAAAGCCGAAAACAAGAAGCTCGTGAAGAAGTACGGCATAAAGGGCTACCCGACGGCGCTCATCCTCGACGGCGACGGGAAAAAGGCCGGCGAGACAGGCTACCGCGCGGGCGGCGCTACCAAGTATGTCGAACACCTCAAGAGCTTCAGGAAAAAGTAAGGGAACCGGGCGCCGCCATCGAGACGGAAGACAACACATGCGCGGTGCGGGCGAGCCGGATCGCTGCGGCCTTTCCGGGGTCCGCGTGTAGCCATGGTATAATGTTTGGCATGGAAAAATAGCGACAGACATACGTCGAGGAACTCGTCGAAGAGCTGTTGGCGAAAGGGTAGCGGGGAATCCTGCCATGAAAATCGCGCAGATTCGACCAACTCCAGGGTGTTCGTGGGTGGCGCTGGGGCGCGGGTTTTTGGTATAATATGGAAAACGAAAGGTCAAAAGCATGAAAACGGTACTTGGTGTGACAGGATTGGTGCTTGCGCTTCAGCTGCACGGCGGGGTGCGGTATCTCGGCGTCTTCATCAACGACGAGGACTGGTGCCTGAGGCCGTGGTGCCAGGAGCGCTTCGGCAAGGAACGCGGAATATGCGCCGAGGCGTATGAGGAGATCTTCGCGGACATGAAGGCCAGGGGACTCAACCTCCTCTGGCCCGCGATGCATCCCGACGGATACGAGTTCGTCTCGCGAAGGGAGAACATGGATGCCGCGAAGAGGGCCGGCATCACCATCGGCACAAGCCACTGCGAGCCGATGCTGCGCAACAACTGCTACTGGAAGAAGGAGCAGGGCGTGTGGGACTACACGGCGAACAAGCAGGGAATCGACGCCTACTGGAAATGGAGCGTCGACAACTACGGCGATCAGGACTGCCTGTGGACAATCGGGATACGCGGGATACACGACGCTGGAATGAAGGGGCCGAAGGATCCGAAGGCGCGCATAAGGATTCTCGAGGACGTCTTCGCCGCGCAGACGGCGATGCTGGGCCCGGAGCGTCCGAAGGTGTTCTGCCCGTACAAGGAAGTGCTCCCGCTCTACGACGCCGGACTCAAGGTTCCTGAAGACGCGGCGCTCCTCTGGGTGGACGACAACTTCGGCTACATCCGCAGGCTCGGCGGACCCAAGGCCGAGGGCCGCAGGCAGGGCGTCTACTGGCATGTCTCGTACTACGGCGGGCCTCACAGCTACACGCACGTCTGCACAACGCCTCCCGCGTTCATGTGGTACCAGCTCGTCGCGCGCTGCTGGGAAAACGGAGTGAGGGACATATGGATGCTGAACGTCGGCGACTACTGGCCGGCGGATATGGCGATATACGCGCTCGGGCAGATCGGGAAGAGTCCGGAAGCATGGGACGAGAAGTCTCACGCAAGGCTGCTGCGCGGCTACGTCGAGTCGGTCCTCCGCGGCGAAAGCGCCGCTGCCGTCGATGCGACGGTACGTGTTCTCGACGAATACTACCGCCTGGGCTGGATAAGAAAGCCGGAGCTGATGTGCGCGCAGTGGGCGCGCGCGCTGCCCGCGGAGGAACGCCGCCGGCTCGACGGCGAGTACGCGAATCTTGCCGCGATGCTGGACAAAGCGCTTGCCTCGATGACGCCGGAAGGGCGCGGGAGGTTCATGGCCATAAACGGATATTCGGTGCGGTTCTTCGCTCTGGCCGGACGCTACTTCATGGCGTGGGGCGACGCAGGCGAAGACGCCGATCTTAAAAGCAGATTGAAGGACGAGGTGCTCGCCGGCATAAAGGCGCTCGAGGACGAGGTCTCGTCCGTCGAGGACGGACGCTGGAAGGGCTTTTGGTGGGATACGTCAGACGAGCGGCGCAAGGAGTGCCGCTACATCAAGAACGGACGCAACAACTGGGCGTCGCAGATGCAGTGGCCGTGGAACGAGCCCGACGACATGCGTCCGAAATACATCTGCACCGTCTGGCAGGCCGATCCGTGGATAGCCTCGGCCCGCATGCAGGATGCGTCCGCCTTCAAGGATGCGCATGCCGGGGACGGCGCTTCGTGGAAGAAGGTTGACGGACTCGGCGCGTCCTACAGCGCGATGGCACTTCTGCCGGTCAAGCCGGGCGCGGGCAAGGGCGCCGCGCTCGAGTACGAGCTCGAGGCGAAGGAAGGCGAAGAAGCGCTCGTGCTGCAGTTCCTGCCGGACTTCAGGCTCTTTCCCGGCGGGAAGCTTCGCGTGGCTGTTTCGGTTAACGGCGCGGAGCCGTTCGAGGTCGAGGTCCCCGGCTCGAACGGACGCGAGGACGAGAAGGGCGAGACGAGGCGTTATGCCGTGCAGGACGGATTCGTCCGGGCCGCCAGGAAAGGCGTTCTTAAGGCGGGAAAGAATTCCGTCAAGGTCCTCGCGCTTGATGCCGGCGTCGTGCTGGACAAGGTCGGTGCAAGATAGCGGAACTTTGGCTCAAGCC
>CAMOXA010000139.1 GCA_946628745.1 uncultured Verrucomicrobiota bacterium
ACGAGGACGGGGAGCTGAAGCACCATTACCTTCCCTACTGGAATGGCGAGGAGGCAGGCTTCTACGACGTCGCCGACCCGGACGATCCGGTCAAGCTGAAGTTCGGCGACGGCGGCCATCCGCTGAAGATCGGCGGTTGCGGGTGGGGCGAGGAGAACGCCGCGTTCTACACGGCGCCGCGCGACACCATCCTGCGCGAGGGCCGCAAGACGACGCTAGAGGCGTTCGCGCCCGGCGCGACGGGGTATCAGTGGTTTTGCGACGGCGAGGCGATCGACGGCGCGACCGGGCAGACGCTCGAGGTCGACTGGCGCAAGGCGAAGGAGCCTGTCGAATACAAGGTTCTGGCGACGTTCAACAGGTTCGGGGTCCCGTTCACGCGCGAGGCGGTCGCGACCGTTACCTTCATGCGCCAGGGATTGATGCTCTTCCTGAGATAACCTATGGATGGGAGCGTGCTCATTGGTCGGCGCGACTTTTTGAGGTCCGTCGCCATGACGGGTGCGGCCGCCGCCGCGGCGCGGCAGGGCGTGGCGGCGGCGCGCGAACCAGGCGCGCCCGCGCCGGCGGCCGACCGCGCGATGCTTCAGCGCGAAATCGACGCGGTGCCCGTCAAGATGTTCTCCGCGTACCTGAGAGGCGAGACGTGGGCCGCGTCGGGCGTGAAAACCTATCCGGCCATGGCCAGGCTGCACGCGACGCTGCCGCGTGTCATGCAGGAGGCGAAGACGGCCGTCGTCGTCGACAAGCCTGCCGTCTGGCTCGTGTACAACATGGGAGTGATCGTCAAGACGAAGCGGTCGCTCTTCTCGATAGATCTGTGTCATGCGCTGGCGCACGAGTTCGCGTCCGAGCTCGACTTCGCCGTCATTACGCACAACCACATGGACCACTACACCAGACGTTTCTACCAGGAGATGGACTACCGGCTCCACAAGACAGTGATCACGAACTTCGCCGACAACTACGGCGCGGCGTTCAACGGCCGGCAGTGCGGCTTCGCGCGCGGAGAGAAGGAGTTCAATCTCGGCGATGTGAAGATCAGGACGTACGAGTCGGACCACAACAAGTATCTGCGCGGGTTCACCATGCCTGTCGAGATCGACTGCGGCGGGTTCACGATATTTCACGTAGGCGACACCGCCAATGTGACCGATCTGCATCCGTTCCGCGCGCCCGACCTGTGGATTCACCACCCCCGCTGCAGTAAACGCGAGACCGGGCCGGGCGCGGCGCATCTGCGCCCGAAACTGACGGTCGTCGCCCATCTGCACGAGATGTGCCACCCTGGCGGCAAGACCCGTTGGACGTTTGCCGACGGCGAGGCGGCGAAGGCGGATTCCGAGAAGGTTGGCGTGCCTGCGGTCGTCCCGTTCTGGGGCGACAGGATTGTCTAAGTTTTGTTTCACACCTAAATCGCCGGGGTAGACTACCGCTAAATCAAGTCTACTTCCGGAAGCGGTGGCCGCGCGAGGGCTCTGAAAATAATTTTTTTAAAATACCCCCTTGCGCGGCGCGCCAAAAAATAGTATACTATACACCGTTTTCTACACCTGCTCGGGTGGTGAAATTGGCAGACACGCATGCTTGAGGTGCATGTGGGTAACTCCTTGCGGGTTCGAGTCCCGCCCCGAGCACCACTAATGTCCCCCATTCGTTGTTATACGGCCCGATGGCTTGTTGGCTGGTCGCTTTTGCCCGACGGCCTCGCTATAGCAGAAGGAGGTTTGACATTACAATAAATAATCGCACTCCAAACCGCCGATTTATGATATAATATGCGGCAACGTTTCCAAAAACCAAGGAATGCAAAACAATGAAGATCAAGTTCGGCAATGTCGCAGAAAACATAACAACACGCAAGGAGTTCCCCTTGAAGAAGGCTCGCGAAGTCCTCAAGGGCAAGACTATCGCGGTTCTCGGATATGGAATTCAGGGGCCGGGACAGGCTCTCAACATGCGCGACAACGGTTTCAATGTTATCGTCGGACAGCGCAAGAACACCAAGGCCAACTCCAGCTGGATGCGTGCGAAGAAGGACGGCTGGGTCGAGGGCAAGACGCTCTTTTCGCTTGAAGAGGCGGCCGAGAAGGGCGACATAATCATGATGCTGGTTTCCGACGGCAGCGTCGGCCAGGTCTGGAAGAAGATCGAGAAGTCTGTCACGCCCGGCAAGTACCTCTATTTCTCCCACGGTTTCGGCTACGTCTACCAGAAGCTTACCGGCATCAAGCCGCAGAAGGGCGTCGGCATCGTGATGGTCGCGCCGAAGGGTTCCGGCACGTCCGTCAGGCGCAACTTCCTTTCGGGCGCGGGCATCAACAGCTCGTATGCGTTCGAGCCGAACGGGATGAAGGCCAAGACGGTCGAAGAAGTCACCAAGGCGATCGGCATCGCCGTCGGCTCGGGCTACCTCTTCCCGACGACTTTCCAGAACGAAGTGACCAGCGACCTCGTAGGAGAGCGCGGCATTCTCATGGGCGCGCTCGCAGGCGTGATGGAGGCTCAGTTCGAGACTCTGAGGGCGAACGGACACAGCCCGTCAGAGGCTTTCAACGAGACATGCGAGGAGCTGACCCAGTCGCTCATCCGCCTTGTCGACGAGAACGGCATGGACTGGATGTACGGCAACTGCTCCCAGACCGCGCAGCACGGCGCCCTCAAGTGGAGGCCGATTTTCAAGAAGGCCACGCTGCCCGTCTTCAAGCGCCTCTACAAGAGCGTCAAGTCCATGAACGAGGCCAAGGAGGTCATTCGCGACACGGGCTGCGCCGACTACAAGGAGAAGATGCTCGCCAAGCTTGCCGAGCTGCACAACCATGAGATGTGGCTCGCCGGAGCCGCCGTGCGCTCGCTGCGTCCGCACGAGGCTGCCAAGGGCAATGCCGCGTCGGCAGGCTGGGGCGGTCGCAAGGTCGTGAAATAAGGAACCGCCGCCTCGATGAACGAAGGGGCGTTCCTTCAGGACCTCGCGATGCTGATGGCTGTCGCGGGGTCCGTTTCTCTTCTCTTCGCGAGACTGAAGTGGCCGAAAGTCGTCGGCTACATTCTCGCGGGCGTGCTTCTGTCGCGCCACACGTGGGGCGGGTCTTTCCTGACGGACGAGTCGTCTGTCCAGACCGCCGGGCAGCTGGGCATACTGTTTTTGATGTTCACCATGGGCTTGGAGCTGTCGACTTCGAAGCTCAAGCAGGTCGGCCACGTCACTCTGCCGACGGCCATTCTGGACACGGTCGTGATGATGTGGCTCGGCTACACGATCGGCAAGACGTTTTTCGGCTGGGAGACAGTGCCGTCGCTCTTTCTCGGCGCCGCGATATGCGACTCTGCGACGACGCTGCTCGCGAAGGTCATCGACGAGATGAAGTGGGGCGACCGTCCATTCGTCAAGTACGTGCTCGGCACTTCGGTCTGCGAAGACATAGTGTGCGTCGGCGTGATCGCTCTCGTGACGGGAGTCGCCGGCGGGAAGGGGATGGATGTCGCGGGCGTGGCGACGTCCCTCGGCGGACTCGGCGTCTTTTTCCTGGCGACGTTCTTCTTCGGCCTCGTGCTGGTGCCGCGCTTTCTCACGTCCGTCGCCAGGCGCGGCGACGACGAGGCGCTTCTCCTGACGCTTCTCGGATGCTGTTTTTTCGTCACGTACATCGCCTACAAACTCGACTTCTCGCTGGCGCTCGGCGCGTTCCTGATAGGTGTGATCGGCGCCGGGTCGGAGGTCCGCGCGCGCCTTTCGCGCCTTGTCGCGCCGCTTAAGACGATGTTCGCCGCGGTGTTCTTCGTGTCGATCGGCCTGCTGGTCAATCCTGCCGAATGCTGGGCGCATCTGCCGGCGATTCTCGGCGTCACGGCGGTGGTGGTCGCCGGCAAGTTCGTCAACTGCACGCTTGGCGCGATCCTGACCGGGCTCGACATAAAGACCGCGATACAGATGGGCTGTTCGCTCGCCCAGATAGGCGAGTTCGCCTACATGGTCGCGCTCATGTACGTCACAGTGACCGGCGACGCCACGAAACCGATATACCAGATTGTCGTCGGGTCGTCGCTGCTCGCGACGCTTGTAAATCCTCTGCTTATCAAAATGTCCGATCCGTTCGGTTCGGCTGTGGAGCGCATGTGCCCCGAGCGTCTCGCGAAGATACTCAGCGGATACCGCGGTCTCGTCGAACGCTACCATACGTCCGGCGCTCCCGCCAGACGAAAGCTCGTCCACCGGCAGGTCCTCCATCAGCAGCGCCTCAAAGCACAGACAGATTCG
>CAMOXA010000140.1 GCA_946628745.1 uncultured Verrucomicrobiota bacterium
CTCCGCTTCTCCGTTCCTCCGCGTGATACATTTTCTTTTCAAATTCTTCTGCCTCGATCGGCACGACTTCGACTTTGCAGTCTTTCGCCATGCCTGCGTGCTGGAGTGCCTCGTGCACTGATTTGTAGGCGTCGCGGATGGAGATGTATTTGCCGACAAGAGCGATTCGGCAGCGCTTTTTCGGCTTTGTCGCCTTCTTGACGAGCGTGTCCCAGACAGTGTGTCTCACAGGGGTCGCCGGCAGGTGCAGCTGGCGCAGAACCTGCACGTCCAGGTGCTGCTCCATCAGCTCCCGCGGCACGGCGTAGACGCTCTCGGCAACATCCTTCTCTTCGATTACGCACTCGCGCTTGACGTTGCAGAAAAGCGCGAGCTTGTCGAGGTGCTCTTCGGGAATCGTCACCTCTGTTCGGCATACGAGGATGTCGGGGATTATGCCGATATTTCGCAGCATGCCTACGGAGTGCTGCGACGGCTTTGTCTTCAGCTCGCCCGCCGCCTTCAGGTAAGGTACAAGCGTCAGGTGCACAAAGCACGTGTTTTCCCGCCCGGCTTCGAAGCGGAACTGCCGCGCCGCCTCGAGAAACGGGAGCGATTCGATGTCGCCCGAAACGCCGCCGATTTCGCAAAGGACGATGTCCGGTCTGTCGTGCGCGCCGCCCTGCCCCGCGCTCCTTATCGCCGCCTTGATCTCGTCCGTGATGTGCGGGACGACCTGCACCGTGCCGCCGAGATATCCGCCTGCGCGTTCGCGCGCGAGCACTGCGGAATAGATGCGCCCCGAGGTGAAGTTTGACGCTTTCGTGCACGTCACGCCGGCGAAGCGTTCGTAGTGGCCGAGATCGAGGTCGGTCTCCGCCCCGTCGTCGGTCACGAACACTTCGCCGTGCTGGTACGGCGACATGGTGCCCGGGTCTATGTTGAGATACGGGTCCAGCTTCTGCATGAAGACCTTGTATCCGCGCGACTTTAGCAGAAGCGCGAGACTGGCGCTTGTCACGCCTTTGCCGAGGGAGCTTACGACACCGCCGGTGATGAATACGTATTTGACTTGCTTTTTCATGTTTTGTTCAACCACCTTTTCGTGTATTTAGTGTATTCCGTGGTTCATTGTCATTTTCCTGAATTCGTCGAAGAGGTAGTTTGAATCGTGCGGGCCGGGGTGCGCCTCCGGGTGGTGCTGGACCGAGAAGACTGGCAGCGTTTTGTGGCGTATGCCCTCGATGGAGCCGTCGTTGAGATTTATATGCGTTACTTCCAGACAGCCGGGAAGCGATTCTGGCTCGACGGCGAAATTGTGGTTCTGGCTCGTTATCTCCATCCTGCCCGTAAGGAGGTTTTTCACGGGATGGTTGCAACCGTGGTGCCCGAACTTGAGCCTCCCCGTCTTCGCCCCGCAAGCGAGCGCGAGAAGCTGATGCCCGAGGCAGATGCCCATGATGGGGACCTGACACGTCAACTTTCTGATGTTCTCGATGGCGTATGTGACTGCGGCGGGATCGCCCGGTCCGTTGGAGAGAAAAACCCCGTCTGGATTCATGGCGAGTATTTCTTCGGCGGTCGTTTGGGCCGGCACGACGGTGACCTTTGCCCACGACGCGAGCGAACGGAGGATGTTCGTCTTTACGCCGAAGTCGCAGCAGACGATGTGGGGCGGGAGCTTCAGGCTTAAGGCTTCGGACTTCTGGTTTCGAAGTTCTAAGTCCGAAGTCTGAAGTCTGAACTCATACGCCTTCTTGCACGTCACCTTCGCCGCGTAGTCCTGTCCGTCGAGACCGGCCCATTCGCGGGCTTTCGTTATTGCGGCTTCCTCGCCGAAAGACGCCGAGACCGACAGATACGCCTTCTTGTTGCCGTGCTCGCGTATATGGATCGCCAAAGCGCGCGTATCTACACAGCGGATGCCCGGAACTCCGTTCTCCGTTAAATATTCGTCGAGGCTTTTCTCGCTGCGCCAGTTGCTGGGCTGGGTCACGTCGCCTGCGACCAGGCCCGAGAGAAACAGCCCCCGGCTTTCAACGTCGGCGGAATTGATGCCGTAGTTGCCGACTTCGGCGGTTGTCAGCACGACGAACTGTCCGGCGTAAGAAGGGTCTGTCAGAACCTCCTGGTAGCCGCTCATGGCTGTGTTGAAGACGACTTCGCCGAGCGCGTCTTTCTTTGCGCCGAATGCGACGCCGCGAAAGACGGTTCCGTCGTCAAGCGCCAGAAATGCCGCGCGTTCCCGTTCCGCTTTCCATTTCTTTTCGAGGTTCATTGCCATAGCTCCATTCTTGCCGCAAGGGATGCAAAGTTCGCAAAGGACGTTTCGCCTACGCGGTCTATGCGTTCTTTTCGGCTAATATAATCAGTAAGATCTGTCATTTCTCTTGTCCAGATAGTTCGCGAGTGCCTTGTGGAGAACCTTGTATCCGCCCGGCGTCGGATAGTCTCCCGTGAAATACCAGTCGCCGATGGAGCCTGAAAGTGCTTCATACACGGGGCTGGCGGCTTCCAATGACGAAGTCTGAAGTCCGAAGCCCGAAGTCAGGCATCTTCTGAGATCTTCGACCGACTGATACACCACCTTAACCTCGGCCTTCATGCCGGGCGGGGTGAGGAGGCGCGCGATTTCCGCGCAGTGCCGCTCCTCGGTGAAGCGGGCGTAGAGTGCGGCGAGAGGGTTTGGACTCGAGCTTTCCGCTCCAGCTTCTTTCAAGAGCATTTCGGCGTCCTCCCCAAGAAGATTGACGAGCGCCTTGAACGCGACGAGTTCGCCGAGCGTCGACATGTCGATGCCGTAGCAGTCGGGATATCGAACAGGCGGGGCGGACGAGGCGATGACGATGCGCTTAGGCCCCAGCCGGTCGAGCATCGGGAGAATCGCGTTTTTCATCGTATTGCCCCGCACGATCGAATCGTCGAGCACGACGAGCGTGTCCTCTCCGCCGCGCACAAGCCCGTAAGTGACGTCGTAGACGTGCTTGTAGAACTCGCGTCTCGCCGCGGCGTCCGCGATGAATGTGCGAAACTTTGCGTCTTTGACGATGACCTCTCCGAAGCGGGGGATAAATGTCGCACGCGAAGTCCGCAAAGATCGCGAAGTGGCTTCAAGCTTTTCGCTTTGTGGACTTTGCGAACTTTGCGTGAGGCATTCTACGAAAAGCGCTTCCAGAAGTCCGTGGAAGGCGATGCGCGCCGAATTCGGGATGTAGCTGAAGAATATGTCTTTCACCGGCGCACCGGCCGCTTCGAGTATCCGCGGCAGAAGCGCCGCGCCGAGCGCTTTGCGCTCGCGATGTATGCCGGCGTCGTTGGCGCGCGAGAAGTATATGCGCTCGAAGGAGCACGGGCGTGGCCGGGACCGTTTGGCCAGGCGCAGCTCGACTGTCGTCGCTTCACCCTCCGGCGAGACGATGAGCGCGTGGCCGGGCGGGATTTCGCCCACCGCCTCCGGCGGGACGTCGAAGGCCGCCTGTATCGCGGGGCGTTCGCTCGCGACAGCTACGACAGTCTCGTCGATGTAGCAGAACCCGGGCCGTATGCCGCAGGGATCGCGCGTCGCGAACGCCCAGCCGTCTGCGGTCGCGCCGCAGAGCGTCCACGCGCCGTCTGCGTTCGCGAGCGCCTTCGAAAGCGCCGCGGCTATGGGAGGGCTGTCGACTTCGGACTTCGGGCTGCGGACTTCGACATTGCCATGAAGACAGAATCCGGGAGTCTGAAGCCCTCCTTTCTCCAGTTCTTTGGCGATCAGTTCGCAGACGAGATATCCGTCCGCCTTGCTCGTGGGGAATGAACCGTGCCGCGCGTAGTCGTCGAAAAGCTCGTGCGCGTTCGTGAGGTTGAAGTTGCCGGCGAGAAGGATCGTGTGTCCGAGCTCGTTGGATTCGTGGACGAACGGGTGGCAGAACGCCGTTTCGTGCCTGCCGAACGTGGCGTAGCGAAGATGGCCGAGGAATATCCGCTCTTGGTTGTTCGCATCCGGGTGTTCCGCTCCTTTGCGCTCTATGCGTTCGTTGCGGCCGAAGCGCTTCCCGATGGCTGAGAGCACGTCGGCGAGCGGCGTCGCGGAGGCGGACTTTGCCAGCCAGTACGGCTTTTCGCCTGGGACGGGGCTGGCGCGAAGGACTGCCGCGCCCGCCCCGTCCTGTCCGCGATTGTGCTGCTTCTCCAGCAGAAGCGAGAGCTTGGTTCCGCCGAAGTCGCCCGTGGCGGACGGCGGCTTTCTCAGAACCACCATCGCCACGGCGCATTCATGCT
>CAMOXA010000141.1 GCA_946628745.1 uncultured Verrucomicrobiota bacterium
CTCCAAAGAGGCGGTTGATTCCGGTTCGATCAGCATTGTCTTCCCCGATGCCGGTGGCATTGTCATCCCGGTCGGCACGATTGTGTTGCGAAACTCCAAGCGTGTTGTAAGGGGTTGGGATGACTTTGGCAGCTGGCAATTCGGGCGGAACAATCCAACAGGCATACCTTTTGACGTGCTGTTGGACGGTACGAGTGTCGATTGCTCGGCATACTTCTACGCTTCAGGCGCGGCCCACCTGTCGTTGGTGAACGGTGCGTGCATCCGCCGCAACAGTTCTTGCCTCGGACATTGGTTCCCCATGGCTTTGCAAGATGCCGCGACGATCACCATCGGCAATGGCAGCTACTTCGACTTTACTGCCAACGACGGCAGTCTTGGGATAGACAGCCAGACGGCGGTGGACGGAGTAACAGTTCTCGAGGGCGGCGTCTACACGGTAAGCTACAACTCGTCCGGGTGGGTGAAATCCGTGTTCGTCGCCGATGGCGGCGTCCTTGGCGTAGGCAAACGGTATGACATTCGCGCCCGCACCGATTTGCTTCGCGGCTTCGGTTCTGCGCGTCTCGACGGCGATCTCTCCATCTCTTCGGTCAATATCGGCACGGGCGATACCGACTGGAACCGTCATGTCAAGATGTCGAATATTCCATTCTCCGGCGCTGGCGACGTTACGGTGACGAACGGGGTCCCCGCGTATCCGTTTACCGTTACGATGGTCAACGGGAGCAATACCGCCAGCGGTGCAATCAAGGTCGACAAGGTGGAGGGCGATGCCGAAACGGCGCTCTACTTCGCCGACGGGGCGAACTGGGCGGGAACGGTTGTCGCGGGCAATGTCGCTCTCGCCGGCGAGAGCGCGGCGGCGGTGTCGTTCGGCAGGCTCGACCTTTCGGCGGACTTCCCGGTCAGAGTCTGGAAGGACGGCTCGACGCTTAAGAGCGACAAGGTCGACGTCGGCGAATACGTCAACAACGGCGGCAAGCTGGTGCCGACGATGGCGAGTGAAGGCGCGGCGTTCGGCCTGGGCGACACCTTCAATCTCGGCAAGATCAAGAAGACTTCGCCGCTGCCGCGCATGCCGGTGAGCTGGCTCGCCAAGCGCGTCCCGCTCGACGACGAATACGACACGCTGCAGCTCAAGGTCGGTCTCGGCATGCAGGTGATCCTGAGATAGCCGGAAGGGTTCGAGGACCTATGAAAACGCAGGGGGCGCAGAGGATGGAAGAGTCTTCTCCGCCCCTTGGGTTTTTGTTTGTCGCCCTGGCCGCCGCGCTGCTGGCGGCGGGGCGGGCGTCCGCGGCGGAAACACTCTCGTCCGTCTCGCCCGAAGACGGCGCGGAATCGTTCGGCAACCCCGGCTGCGGATACGCCGGCGGCGGATGGAGCGTGTTGCCGGGGCCGGGAGGCGCGGTCTCGGAGTCCAATCTCTGCGGCAGCTCGCCGAACTGCACAAAGCTGTGGAGCCTGCAGAAGTATTCCAAGGGCTATATGTACTGTGTCAACGGCGTGGCGCAGACCGAACACTACGCGCACGTCACCAATTATACAGGGGGCGCGGACATTCCGCTTTCCGAAAACGCGCTTCTGTCGATATCCAATTCGCTCGCCGCGTGCCGGCGCAACGGCGGGACGTGCATCCCGCGCTTCGCCTACACATGGGACGGATGGGGCGGCGCGGAACCGGACGACTTCTCGGTGATGCTCGAGCACATCCGTCAAATCGGCCGCGTCGTTTCGCAGTTTCGCGATGTCGTGCCGGCGGTCGAATGCGGCATGATAGGCGCATACGGCGAGATGCACACTTCGCGCTACACCGACCCCGCGTATCAGAACCGCGTCGTCGGCGCGTGGCTCGACGCCCTGCCGGACGACATGGCGCTTCTCGTGCGCTCGCCGCCGGTATGGATGCGCTATCTCGGCACGACTACGCAGGCGTTTCTCGGCGGAGGGATGGATTCGACGGACGCGACATTGCTGGGACGCATGGGGTTTTACAACGACGGATACCTCGGCACCGACTACGATTACGGCACATGGGGCGCCGGCGGAGGATCCACGACATGGAGCCGCAGCGAGGCGCGCGTGTTCCTGCGCCGGCAGGCCGTGCCTTACGGCGGCGAGTTCGCCGGAGTCTCTGAAAACTACTTCGACGGCAACGTGCATCTTCTCGATCCGGCGCGGTTCAACATCGTGGCCGAATGGTACGACACCCATCTTTCGTATCTGCGCACGATACGCTCGTCAGACATGACAATCTGCCGAAGGCTGGCGGAGACGGCGTTCGATTCCGCCGCATGGGCGTTCGACGGGATGCCGGACCTGCACGAATACGAAGGGATCGACCTTCGCAAGTTCTGCGAGGACCACATGGGCTTCAGATTCGTCGCGAGAAGAGTCGAATACGCCGGCTCGGCGAATTCCGCGACGATTCTGCTGACGGTGGAGAACACCGGCTTCGGGCAGCTTCTCTTCGACGATGCGCCGGAGGTCGTTCTCGCGGCGGCGGACGGCGGGGCGGCGTTTTGCGTTCCCGTGCGCGGCGTATCCTTTCGCGGCATATGCGGCGGCGAGACGCGCACCGTGGAGATCCCGTTCGCGTATCCGGAGGGTATGACGCCGGGGGAATGGGAGGTCGCGCTGCGCGTCGGCGCGCCGCTCCGCGGCGAAAGCGGCGGCGTCCCGCGGCGGGTCGTGCGCTTCGCGAACGCCGGCGGATACGACGCCGCGGCGAAAGCGAACCGCCTTTGCACCGTCCGCCTCGAGAGCGCGGTCGATCTTGCCCCCGACGGCCTTTGGTTCGCGCACAGCGCCGCGAGCGGCATGTCCGTCGGCGGCAGGTGGGGCGACGTCTTCGAAGCGGACGGATTCACGGTGCGGAGCTTCGCCATCGACAAGCCAAAGCCGCTCCGCTCCCGCGCAACGATCGAGCTCGACATGGCGGCGAATCCGCTGCAGTATATTCCGGAGCCGGACGGCGGCGCGGCGAGTTTTGTCTTTCTTGCCGAAGGCTCCAGTCCGGTTCCTTTCGGCTATACGCGCGAAGGATGGCTGAGGCTTGGCGGCGCCGGCGTCGAGGAAGGCGCGGCCGTGCGTTTGCAGATCGTGCTCTCGCCGGGGAGCGTCGAATACCGGCTGAACGGCGCGCCGCTGACGGATGGTTCGGGCCGCAGCGTCTTCCCCGCGGCGGCGGCGATGGGCGCAGAACCGGAGCTTTCATTCGCCGGCGGGTCGCCGGAGGGCGTCGGCTTCGCGGCGACGTTGCGCGAAACGGGGCCGGAAGCTTTCGCGATACGCCTGCGATAGCCGCCCCGGGCATGGCCTCGCATAAGCTATGGCGCGGGGCGGACTTTTATGGTATAATATCCGCGACACGTGCTAAAAGAAGGAATCAATATGGGTATAAGCATATTGGGTACCGGCAGTTATCTGCCGCCCAAAGTTGTCACGAATGATGACATTGCTCAGTCGCTGGATACGTCCGACGAGTGGATATACTCGCATACGGGGATTCGTTCCCGCCATGTCGCGGGAGAGGGCGAGTCGACTTCTACGATGGCGGCAGAGGCTGGGCGGGCCGCGATGAAGGCCGCTGGCGTCAAGCCGGAGGATATCGGTCTTATCGTGCTGGCGACATCCACGCCGGACTACAATCCGTTCCCTTCCACGGCATGTGTCGTGCAGGACATGCTCGGCTGTGTCAACGCCGGCGCGTTCGATTTGCAGGCGGCCTGCGCCGGATTCGTCTACGCCCTCGAACAGGCGCGCGGCTTCGTGAACTTCTATCCCGACAAGAAGGCGCTGGTGATAGGCGCCGAATCGCTGACGCGCATTCTCGACTGGACGGACCGTTCGAGCTGCATACTGTTCGGCGACGGCGCCGGCGCCGTCGTCCTCGGCAACGACGAGCCCCCGGGCGTTGCCTCGCTCAAGACGAAAGCCCACACGATACTCGGCGCGGACGGCCACGGCTCGCACTTCATAAAGCGCACCGGCGGCTGCATGCAGGCCCTGCCCGTCTCGCCCGACACGAAGGTTCCTGTGAAGCCCCAGCCGTTCCTGCCGGAGCTTACTCTCAAGGGGCACGACGTCTTCGTGTTCGCGGTCAAGACTCTCGCGAAGGTTTCAAGCGATTTGTGCACGATGCTCGGCACGTCGCCCGACGAAATCGACCGCGTCTTCGCCCACCAGGCCAACGGGCGCATCATCGAGGCGGTCGCGCG
>CAMOXA010000142.1 GCA_946628745.1 uncultured Verrucomicrobiota bacterium
AACCGCACGGAGGCCGTCGCCATCGCAATGCGCAAGTATCTCCTGAAGTTCTAGCGCATAAATCCACTCATTTGGAGTACTTGGACCGTGCCGCAAAACGTCCGGCACACCCGCGGCGATTTATGGTATAATACGCGCTTTGGCGGGAAAGGCCCGCCATGCGCAATCGAATACGAGCGAACACGCCATGATGAACATAACATACAACGTACGCCAAGCCGTCTACGTAAATCTGACGAACAGGTGCCCATGCGCCTGCACTTTCTGCCTGCGCTCGAACGGACCCGGCGTCCACGGCTCAGGCTCGCTATGGCTCGACCGCGAGCCGCGGCTCGACGAGGTGATTGCCGATTTGGGCAAGTGGGACTACCGGACGTACCGCGAGGTCGTATTCTGCGGGTACGGCGAACCGACCGAGCGTCTCGATACAATGCTGGCCGTCGCCGCGCACTTGAAAAAGCAGGACCCGGCTTTGCGGATTAGAGTGAACACGAATGGACTTTCCGATCTCATAAACGGCAGGCGGACGGCGCCGCTGTTCGCGAACGCCGTCGACTGCGTTTCAATAAGTCTCAACACCGACGACCCCGCCGAATACCTGGCCGTCTGCCGGCCCAGGTTCGGCGAAGCCGCCTACCCCGCAATGCTCGCGTTCGCCCGCGAAGCGGCGGCCGTTCTGCCCGAAGTCGTCATGACTGTGGTGGGCGAGCCTGTCACAAGTCTTGCGAAGCAGGCCCGCTGCAAAGCCGTCGCCGAAAGCCTCGGCGCGCGCCTCAGGGTGCGTCCGTACGAGGGGTGAGCCTGACGACCGCCATCGCGCGGCCCAGCCATGTGCGCCGCGAACGCGATGTCGCGGGCACGCAGTCCGTCAAATCGCCCGAGCATGTCGCCACGACATCGCCTTCAAAAGCCACTTCGCGATCGGCGTACGGGCAGACGGTTCCCCTCGCGTCGACGACTTCGGCAAACACCCATTTGTAGCGGCCGAAACGCCACTCCGAGAATCTGACGTCCGCGGGCTCGCCTGCCGTGCGCAGGACGCACTCGTCGACGACAGAGCCGTCCGCCGCGACGCCAACCGCCTTCAATTCGCCGGGCTCGTAGGCGAGGCGGAACTCCGCCTTGTATGCGTTCGCCTCGCCGGCTTCGCGCTCGCCGACCAGCTTTCCGTTAAGGTACAGCCGAACCTTCGGCTGGCGCGTGTAAACCTCGGCTGTCACCTCGCGGCCTTCCCAGCCGGCGAACGTCCAATGGTCGTGGGTCGGCCACACGCTCCACATCGACGTCGCGATCTTGCCCTTCCATCCGTCTGGCTCGCGGACGGCGAGATAGGTCTTGGCGCTTTCGTTCCACAGCGTCTCGCGGTAGTGAGAAATCGGCTTTCTGGTTCCGGCGAGATCTATATCGCCGCAATACGCGCCATGCCATGGATACTGCTTCATGTGCGGCTGCCAGTGTTCGCCGCATGTCTCTCTGTCGCTGTAGAAATTGCGGCCGATGCCGGACTCGCCCAGATAGTCGATGCCCGTCCACACGAACTCGCCGATCACATACGGATGCTTGACAATGCGCCGCCACACATTCGCGGCGTCTCTCGGATACGTCTCTGTATAGACTATAATCCGGTTCGGCAGCCGCTTGTGATCGCCTTCCGTCAGATTCTCGAGATAGTTGTAGCCGACGATGTCCAGCGCGGCGGCCATCGCGTCTTGATCCTCCCACTTCTCGCCCCAGAGGCAGAGAGCCTGCGTGACGGGACGCGTCGCGTCGAGAGTGCGTATGAAGTCACGCATCGCTCTCGTGGTCTCGGCGGCGGACGGCTCGCTGCGCTCGAGCACCTCGTTGCCGACCGACCACATGACAACGCTGGGGTGCACGCGATCGCGGCGGACGATCCACTCGAGATCGCGCCGCCACTCGTCCTTGAACACCTCGCAATAGTCGCCTTTCGTCTTGACGCGCTCACGGCCGTCGAACATGTCGTCCATGACAAGAAGCCCAAGCTTGTCGCACGCGTCGAGAAACGACTCGCTCACTGGATTGTGGCTCGTCCTAACGGCGTTGAATCCGGCGTCTTTAAGCTGCTTCGCCTTTCTGTACTCGAACTCTGGTTCGCTGGCCGCGCCGAGCGGACCGTTGTCGTGGTGGACGCATGCGCCGTGCAATTCCACGGGCTTGCCGTTCAACACGAACCCATTCGCGGCGCTCCACTTTACTTCCCGTATCCCGTACGACACCTTCTCACCGCAAAACTCCGTTTCGTAGAGGTACGGAGTTTCCGGCGACCACAGGCGCGGATTCTCGACGGTGAACGCCGCGTATGCGTTCTCGCGCGAACCGTCGGCGAGCACCTTCACACCTGCAAGAACCACATGCGCCTGCGGGTCGCTGCCGTCCGGGCGGCCCCAGCTGCTGAATTCATTGCGCAACTGCGTTGTTATCTTCAGCGAGCCAGGCTCAAGATACGGACAGGTGCGCTTTTCCAGCCAGACGCTGCGGTAGATGCCGCTGCCCATATACCACCGCGAACCGGGCAGGGCCGAATTGTCGACCTTAACCGCGAGTTCGTTCGCGCCGGCCTTCGCCTTGCCGGCAAGGGGCACGCGAAATCCGGTGTAGCCGTATCTCGTGCCTTTCCCCGCGAGGGCCCCGTTCACATAGACCTCGGCGTTGCGAAAGACTCCGTCGAAAACAAGCTCCAGGTTCTTGGCGAGGTCGTCCGGCGCGAGATCGAACGTGCGGCGGTATTCGCCTTTGCCCGCTTTGTAGAACCCCCACTCGCGGCTCGTCGGCGCGTCAGCGGCAGGCGCCGACTCTATCGACCAGTCGTGCGGAACGTGCACCTCGCGCCACTCGCCGCCTTCAAGCGAAAAGCGCCAGGCGCCGTCAAGCGAAACGCGCTGCGACAGCGCCGCAGCCTGGGATGCGGCGAGAGCCGCCGCAAACATCAACGATATTGTACGCATGTTTTATCCTTTCTCAAAGCGACACTTTGACTTCTGCGCCACTGTAGGCGACAGTCTTCACGTGGCCGTTATCCGTCCTGTCGGCGGCGCCTATGGTGAACTCGCGGCTCTCAAGCATTCCCGGGTACGCCCCTTCGCGCGCGCAAATCGTGAGCGTGCGGCTCGCGTCGTCCCACTTGAACTTGATGACGCTGAACTCGCCTTTCTCGTAGGCGTATGTCTCGAAGTCGTCCTCGTAGAGGCTGAACTCGCCATCCGCCCCCGGACAGACCAGCACATTGAGCTTGTCCCACGGCTTCTCGCCGTTGTACTTGACTTTGGGACTGAGCGGGATAATCGAACCGGCACGGGCGAACACCGGCTGGCTCAAGAGATTCACGTAAAGTTTTGCGGACGCGCCGCCTTCGAATCTGCGCATCGGCAGCGATCCGTCGCCCAGCAGCCACCAGTCCGCACCCTTCGGCAGATAGACCTCGTGCTCGCGCTTTTCAAGATAGACCGAAGCGGCCCGGGATGTCCGGGCGGGAGCGTCCGCCGCGCCGCCCGCCGGCCTGTTCCAGCCCTCCATCTCGCCGACAGGCCTGTTGTCTTCGCTCGTGTACATCGCCCTCAAGACGGGCGCGGCGAGAATCTCGCGGCCGACCATGAACTCGCCGGAGATGTTCCACGTCGCCTCGTCATCGGCGAAATCGGCGGCCAGCGGACGCATGAAGCTCGCACGGCGGCGCGTTATGTCCGCGCCCAGCGAGTAGATGTACGGCATTATCTCGTACCGCTGCTCGATCGCCTGCACGAGCGCGTCGTAAACCGGCTCGCCCTTCTTGCCGTAGAGGTACACTTCGCGGGGGATATCCGTACCGTGCGAGCGCATCATCGGCAGAAACGTGCCGAGCTGCATCCAGCGGACGTACAGCTCGCGCCAATTCTCGTTGTCCACCCCGCCGCCGCGGTTGTAGCGTCCGGCGAAGAATCCGCCCAGATCGCAGTTGAAGTGCGGGTTGCCGGTCATCGTGTAGTTGAGCCCGCCGGGAATCTGCCGGCGCAGCACGTCCCAGTTCGAGGCCGTATCCCCCGACCATACGCTCGCCGCGTAGCGCTGCTCGCCGAGGCCCGCCCCGCGCGTCAAAAGAAACACCCTCCTGTCTGTAGTCTTGCGCATGCGCTCGTACACGGCTTCCGTCGCTGAGACGGGGTAGGCGCTTCGCACCTCGCGCCATGTGCAGCCGAGCGACGTCGCG
>CAMOXA010000143.1 GCA_946628745.1 uncultured Verrucomicrobiota bacterium
CTCAACGGCAAGCGCTTCTCCACGCCGGTCGTGACGAACGCGCTCACGCACGGGCTCAGAATCGCGGCGGAGCTTTTCGCGGGGGTGGGCGAAGAGGTGATCGTGCCAGACTTGTATTGGGACAACTACGCTCTGGTGTTCGGAGAGGCGAAAGGCGCGAGGCTCGCGCTGTTCAACACGTTCAAAGACGGCCGCTTTGACGTCGCCTCCATGAAGTCCGCGCTGATGTCCGAAACCCGCAAGAAACTGCTGGTGCTCAACTTCCCGAACAATCCGACGGGATACACCGCGACAAACGAAGACGCCGCGGCGATTGTCGAAGCGGTGCGCGAAGTCGCCGCGACGGGGCGCAAGATCGTGGTCGTGCTGGACGACGCGTATTTCGGCCTCGTCTACGAGCAGGGCGTGCACGGCGAGTCGCTGTTCGCGGAGTTTAGCGATCTTTCGGAGAACGTGCTCGCCGTCAAGCTCGACGGCACCACAAAGGAAGACTACGTCTGGGGCCTGCGCGTGGGATTCATAACCTTCGCGTTCAAGGGCGCGACAGAAGGTCAGCTCAAGGCGCTCGAGGCCAAGGCCGCGGGCAATGTCAGGAGCGGAGTGTCGAACATCAATTCCGTCGGGCAGCATCTCGCTCTCGCCGCGTTCGCCGATCCCGGCTACGCCCAGCAGAAGCGCGACAAGTACGCCGTGCTGAAGAGGCGCTACCACGAGATAAGGACGATACTGAAGCTCCATCCGGAGTACGGCAGGTTCTTCGAAGCGATGCCGTTTAATTCCGGATACTTCATGTGCGTGAGGCCCAAAGGCGTGGACGCGGAGGCGGTCCGCCGGCATCTGATCGCCAAATATTCGACCGGGACGATCGTCCTGTCGGGGCTTATACGGCTTGCATTTTCCACTATTCCCACGGCAAAGCTCGCCACGCTCTTCCAGAACGTGGCGGACGCGGTCCGGGATTTACAGGGGGAGTAATCCCGCAAACACAAAACCAAGAACGAGAAAGAGGAATACGAGATGAAGAAACTGATACCAATGCTCGCCATAGGCATCTGCCTTGGCGCAACGGCGGCTCCAGTCAAGGTGCTGGACGTTCAATTCGCTGACAGAAACGGACTTGTCTCGGCGGCTACCAAGCTTGGCGAGCACACCGGCCAGGCCTCTCTTGGCGTCGCGACGGCGGCGATGCTCGGCCAGATGGCGAGCGAGGACGCGAAGAAGATGCTGTCTGGTACGAGCCGCATGGCACTTTACATGGATCTCGAAGCAGAGGGAGGGTTCGAGGCGGTCGTTGCAACCGCCGACACCCGCTACGAAGACGCCCCGAAGCTCGACACGGGCGACGCACTTCGCGTCAACGTGAACGAGAAGGGCGTCTCGATGCTCGTCAAGGCTTTAGAGGAGGCTGCGAAGGAAGAGCCCTCGCTCAAAGACGGCGCCGTGCAGGCGATCGGCATGCTCAAGAGCTCGACCGGCTTTTCAATGACGCTTGGCGTCAAGGACGCAGGGCTCGACCTTTGCGGAGCGATCGCGCCTGTCGCAGGCAGCGAGCTCGACAAGATCGGCGTGAAGCCGCTGGCCGCGGATCCGCTCGGTTTCGCCGGCAAGGGGGCTCTGTATGCCGTGGCGTACGCGGCCGATTGCGGGACGGGCGACGTCAAGGGACAATGGGCGAAGTTACTGGCGGCTTTCGCGAAGGCGGGCCTCAAGACCGACAGCTTCCTCAAGCAGGACGTGAAAGACGGCACGATGAAGCTCACGCTTGACATACCCGCCATCGTGAAATACGTTCAGGGCGAAGGCAAGGCGGCGATCGAGAATCTGGCGTCAGACGAGACGATGCAGCGTACGCTCATGAACGACATTATGGCGATCGCACCCAAGGAGTTCAAGGCGGCGGGCTCCGAGACCTCGGTCGCGCTGTATGTCGACGGACTCGCCACGGCCCGTTCTTCGTCGCAGCGCTTCGCGAAGACTCTCCCGGAAGCGTCCGGCAAGAAATGCTACAACGTCGGCGTTTTCTCGCTTTACGGTCTTGTCAAGGGCGTCGCCGCCAAAGTGGCCGATCTGCCCGAGTGCAAGGAGAGCGCGACAATCAAGTCCATGCTGCAAGGCATGCCTTCGGAGGCCGACGCGGACATCGCGGGCATGTGCTGGAAGGACGCGAAGGGACTCAACTTCCATGTGCGTCTCAATCCTGCCGAACTCAAGGGCCTCTACACGCTCGGAAGCGCCGGCGCGGCGATGTTCCAGCAGCAAATGTACGGAGCCAGCTTCGAGGAGCCGGAAGAGGAGGACGACGACGAAGACTGAGGCATACGCCAAGGTAAACTTCACACTTGAAGTTTTCGCGAAGCGCGCGGACGGATACCACGCGCTTCGTTCTTTGGTAGTGCCGGTGACTCTCGCCGACACGCTCGCGTTCAAGCCCGCAGTGAGGTTCTCGAGCGACACCGGCTACCCGGACGACCTGTGCCTCAAGGCGGCGCGCGAACTCGCGCGCGCAGCCGGCGGCGTCCGCCAGGCGTACGCGATATCCGTGGCGAAGCGGATTCCGGCGGGGGGCGGACTCGGCGGCGGGAGCGCGGACGCCGCGGCGACGCTGATCGCGTTGAACGGACTTTGGGGCGCGGGGCTGTCGCCGCGCGAGCTCGCCGAAGTCGGCGCGCGGGTCGGCTCGGACGTCCCCGCGCTCGTTCTCGCGCAGGCCGGCACGCCGGTCGTCATGGAGGGCCGCGGCGAATTCGCCGCGCCGGAACCGCGCGCCGTCCGGCATCTTGACCTCGTTCTCGCCAATCCCGGGGTCTTTTCGTCGACTGCGGAAGTTTTCAGCGCGTCAAATTCGCGCGTGACAGACGACCCTGAAATTTTGTATAATATCACATCCGCTCTCGAAAGCGGCGGGCTGGACGACATCGCGGCGGCGTTTATGAACGACCTGGACGAACCGGCCTGCAGGCTTCATCCGGAGATTGCCGCGGCCAAGGCCGCGCTTTCCGCGGCAGGCGCCCTTGGCGCGACGATGAGCGGCAGCGGGTCGACTGTCTTCGGTCTGGTCCCTTCTGAGGCGGCGGGACGTGAAATAGCCGCTTCGATGCGCGCGAAAGGCTATGCGGCCTGGAGCGCGAAGACGCATTGTCCCGTGGTGTAGAGGCTGCACAGGAGATTTTGATTCTCTTAGTTCTGGTTCGATTCCAGACGGGACAACCAATCCGCGCCGCGCTTACTGGGCGCGGCGCCGCGCGAGGGTCAACGCGTTGACAAGGTTCAGCGAATATACGACTACAAGCATCGCGACGACGGCGGTGTCGCCGCCGAAGCGCGTCTTGACGAATATCGCGGCCTGATTGCCGGCGAGACCCGCGAACCCCCACGCCGAGAGCACCGCGCCGTGTATCTTCGATATGTTCGTCATGCCGTAGTGGTCGGCCAGAATCGCGGGAATAACCGAGAAGCCGGCGCCGTAGCAGGCGTTGATAACGAGAAGGGCGAGGCCGATCATCGGCGGCCAGAAGCTGAGGGTCATTATGCCGACAGACGTCGCGAGGATGATGAGAAGGATGTTGATGCGCCTGGCGAGCCGGTCGGACCACCACGCGAACAGGAAGCGCCCGCCGCCGTTCATCAGTCCGCAAAGCGCGATTATCGTTGTGATGACGCTTTCGGAGTAGCCTACGTCGGGTGTTTTCATCATCTGCTTGGCGAGAGGTATCAGGCACAGTCCGGCCGAGATGTTCAGAAACATGAAGAGCCAGGCCCTGAGGAAGAACGAATCCTTCGCGAGCTGGACATACTTGAACTCCAGCGCTGGGATGCCGTGTCCGAAGCTCTGAACCTGGATTTTGGGCTTTTTGAGCAGGAATGCCGCGACAGCCATGGGAAGCGCGTAGAACGCGGCGAACGCATAGAAGGTGCGGGCGATGCCGAGGCCGCCGCCGTCGACCTTGAAATAGTCGAAGAAGCCGAGAAAGCGCAGCGTGAACAGAGATTCGGGGCCGCCGAAACCGAAACCTTTGTAGACTACGGTCGAGAGCGTGGAGCCGAGCCCGAAGGAGATTATCGGCAACGCCGCCGCGATGGCCTTGTGCTCCGGGAACCACAGCATCATGGTCTTCACCGGCGAGATGTAGATGATGCCGGTGCCGAGGCCGACCAGAAGGCCGTATCCG
>CAMOXA010000144.1 GCA_946628745.1 uncultured Verrucomicrobiota bacterium
CGTCCAGCACCCTCCTTGACGCCGTCCAGCACCTTGCCCGACGCCGTCCAGAAAATCGCGCCGACGCCGTCGGCGAACACGCCGCGGCGGTACCACTTGAGCGCGGCGGCCATGTCTGCCTCGACGCCGCCACCGTGCCAACGCAACCATATCTACCACCAAACCACGATAACTTTACAAATCAACACCAATTCCCGCCAAAACTGCAACCTCCCAAAGGGTCCCTCCCCAATACTCAAAAGCGCTCTGCCTAAAACAGGGAACCTTGGACGTAGTCTTTCGCGACGGCGGGTGCGGGCGCTTCGGCCAGCCCCAGCAGCTGTCTCAGCCGCGTCTCGTCAATGACCTCCGTCCCGAGCGCCTTGGCCTTCGCGGTCTTTGTCGCGCCCGTGTTGGCCCCTGCGATCAAATACCGGGTCTTGGACGTGACAGCGCTCTGCACGACGCCTCCAGCCTGTTCGATAAGCTTCGCATACTCCTGCCTCGGCAGCGAAAGCGCGCCGGTGAGCACGCATCCCGCCCCCGAAAGCGGTCCGTCAGCCGGCGCGGGGGCGCGCTCCTCCCGTCGAGGGTCGATCCCCAGTTCGCGCATCCGCTCCAGAAACGCCGCGCCATAGGCGCTGTCGAAGAACGCAAGGACGGATTTCGCCGCCTCGACCTTGATCGGCAGTATCCGGCGTTCGGCACCCTTCCTGGCGTCGTTGGCGACGACAGCTTTCAAAACCTCGCTGCCAAGCAGATCGGAGAACTTCTCGTGTTCGGCGGCAATGTCCCTCGCGACAGTCTGTCCTACGCCCGGTATGCCTATCGCGAACAGCCAGCGGTCGAGCGGCAGTCTGCGGGCGGCGGCAACCGCGTCGCGCATATTCAAGGCGTTGCGGCCGAATTTTCTGGGCGCGCCGTCTTCGCCAACGTCGAGCGACTGCAATGCAACATAATCGAGCGAGAAGAGATCGAGAACGTCTTTGACGAGCCCCTTCTCGACCAAGATGTCGGCAATCCGTCCGCCGAGAGTCGTTATGTCCAGCGCGTTGCGTCCGGCGAAATGCTCCAACCGGCGCTGAAGCTGCGCCGGGCAGCCCGGGTTGACGCACCTTGCCGCCACCTCTCCGTCCAGCCGCACGACCGCTCCGCCGCAGACCGGGCACGACGACGGGAAGACATACGGCACGATCTTCGCGGTGCGCTTCTCTTTCAACACACCGTCTATGGCCGGTATCACGTCGCCAGCCTTCACGAGCCAAACGTGGTCGCCGACGCGAATGTCCTGCGAGGCGATCTGATCGGCGTTGTGCAAAGTCGCCCTGGAGATGACGCTGCCCGCGAGCTCGACAGGCTCCAGCTCGGCGACGGGCGTCAGCACCCCGGAGCGCCCGACTTGCACCGTAATCGCCTTGAGAACGGTCTCCGCGCGCTCTGGTGCGTACTTGTACGCCCGGGCCCAGCGCGGAGAATGCGATGTCGCGCCGAGTTCTCCGTAGAGCGCGCGTTCGTCAACCTTGAGAACGGCGCCGTCTATCTCGAAGCGGAAGCCGTGGCGCATCGCCCCGAGTTCGTCTATATACGATATGGCCTCTTCGATCGTGTCCGCCGTGCGCAGCCAGGGCGAGACGGCGAATCCCCACCGCGCGAACGCGGCAATCATGCCGGTATGGGTTGCGAAGCCGTCGCACCCGCTGCCGCCTGCATTGTAAACGACCATGTCGAGGGGACGCGTGGCGACGATTTTGGGATCCAGCAACTTGAGCGAACCGGCGCAGGCGTTGCGCGGATTCATGAACGTATCGCGCCCCGCCTCGTCGAGCGCCGCGTTGAGCTTCGCGAATCCGTCGCGCGTCATGTACACTTCTCCGCGAACCTCCAATAGCGGCGGCGCGTCCGCCGGCAGCGTCTTCGGGATGGATCTTATCGTGCGCACGTTCTGCGTGACATCGTCACCGACCGCGCCGTTGCCGCGCGTCGCCGCGCGCACGAGCTTGCGGTCTTCGTAGAGAAGCGACATCGACACGCCGTCAATCTTCGGCTCGACGACATAGTGCCAGTTCGCGCCCGCCGGCGCCTCGCGCCTGAGGAACGCGTCGAACTGCAGCAGATCGCCCTTCTCGTAGCATTTGTCAAGCGACTTCATCGGCGGGTCGTGGCGCACCTGTTCGAAGCCGTCTATCGGCGCGCCGCTCACACGGACCGTCGGCGAGTTCGGATCCTTGAATTCAGGATATTCCCGCTCAAGCGCTATGAGCTCTTCGTACATCCTGTCGTATTCGGCGTCCGGAATGACCGGCTTGGCCTCTACGTAATACAGCCTGTCGTTGCGGTTTATTTCCGCTACCAGCCATTCAATCCTTTTTCTTGCGTCAGTTGCGTTCATCGTCCTGCTCCTTGCCGGGCGCCTCGTTGCCGGATGCGTTTGTAATTTGCCAGCGGACGTCCCGCGGCCGCTTTGACGTGGGCCACGACGCGATCTCGCGCCCGCACCTCGCGAGCGCGGCGCGTCCGCCTTCTATGCGAATCTCGTCGCCGCCGACGGCGTTCGCCGCGAGGATGCATTTCTCAAGCCCGTCGCCGCGGCCGAAATTCCAGACCTCGTCCGGCTGGGCGACCCGAGACGGCCCGTCGTATATGGATTCGGGGGCGAGAGCGTCGATGCGCCGCAGGGCTTCCGCTTCCGGCAGTCCGCGCAGGGCTTCGCGCGAAACAGGCGAACGCTCCACGGCCGCCTTGACGAACGGTGCGCTCTCGGTCGCGGACAGGTCGTGCGCGGCATACGGCGCGAGCGCGGCGGACCTGTTCGAACCGCGCAGCGCCTCGATTCTGTCCGCAATCTCCGCGTACCCCATGTCCGGCGACAGATCGATCGGCGTCTCGTCGCCGGCGAAGCGCACTCTGGACGGATCCGGCAGGCGCGGTTCGACAAGCCTGCGGTCGGCCGCGTCGGCCGGCGGGACGAGAAACCCGCGCAGTTTGGCGGAGAAATCCCCGTACGCCGCGCTCGAGATTGTCGCCTCGGGATACAGCAGGTGTATCCAACCGGTTGAATGCGACACTATCGTCACGCGCTCGTGCTCGAGCGCTCTTCGCGCCTGTGCCGAAATGACCGTGCCGTTTGACCACATGGCCTTCGTGACAAGCCTGCGGTTGTTGGTGAGTATGCCGGTGTCGACGTCGAGGAAGTTCTGGGAGTGCAAAGGCGTCGCCATGAGATATATGGATTCCAGCGGCAGGCCGCAGACGACGAACGCGGCCGCCGCGTACAGTCCCGCCAGAGAGACGCACTCGCCCGCCCCTACGGCATGGCCTGGCTTGTGGCGGAAGGCGTCCATCGCTTCGACGGTCTCGGTCTTCCAGTACGGTATGACGTCGCCGTCGTACTTGTCGAGCCCGAAATGCCGGCGTATGTCGATGTCGTAGTAGTAGACGTCGCCCTGGTAGCCGAAAAGCGCGTTCGATTTCGCTATGTCGCCGGGCGAGAGAAACTTGGCGAACCGTTCGAGCTCCGTCTTCTGTCTCGTCAACCCCCACGTGTCGAGGTCGAGATTGAAAGTGTAGTTGTCCATTATGTGCTGGCGAAGACGCTGCAGCCGCTTTTTAGGGCGCATATCGCGAACGCCATCGAACCATTCCAGATCGCGCCACGCCCACAGCCTCGGCGAGAGCATGTTTGCAAGGACGAGCGAATACATGAGCGACGGGAATATGAATATTTCCATGTCCGACAGCGTAGCCGCGGACGATCTCTCTTCAAGCGAAAGCTCTTTCATATGTCGAAACCGTCAACCTTCCTTTGTCTTTTGCCGTTTGCCTCGAAACCAGCCTACGCCCCCTGCCGCGACGCGAAGAGCCGCGCCAGCAAGAACGCCGCTGCCGCCAACGCGGCGAGCGCGGCGGCGAGCGCGGCGGCGCGCCGCATGAACTTCCTGCGCTTGAGCCCCAGCACGAAATCGCGTATTTCAACGTCGTCGGTGTCGAACGAGAGCGTGTCGCTGGCGTTCGACGGCAGTTTGTCCAGCACGGACTTCATCGAGAGGACGGTCGGCGCGCTGTCTGCGCTCGGGGCGTACTGTATGTGCGCGTCGACAGGCCTGGCGAGACGGTAGCCGAGTTTCTCGAACTCTGCAAGCAGCGTGGCCGGGTCGGGGATGCGCCGCTCGCGCTCCTT
>CAMOXA010000145.1 GCA_946628745.1 uncultured Verrucomicrobiota bacterium
TGGCAATGAGTCCCGGGCCAATAGACTGGCGATGGTTTCGCCGGAATCTGGACGGTGTCGGACGGTTCGCTAGACGGCGTCCAGCACCTTCCTCGACGCCGTCCAGAAAACCGCCTTGACGCCGTCGGGAACCACCGCCCACCTCTTCTACCTTGCGATCTTCCAGCAGAGCCATGCGGACAATGTCTTGGAATCGAAGATTGTCCCGTTGCGGATAGCATCTTCGACTTCGGCTTCGGATAGGATGACGGGATAGACGTTTTCGTCAGGGTCCTGGTCCTGGGCGTGCGCCGTCTCTGACAGCTCCGCGAAGTAGAGGTGGATGCGTTCTTCGCAGTAGCCCGGCGTGCAAATGACGGTCGTGAGAAACTTGATGCTCGTCACCTCGTAGCCGGTCTCCTCGGCCGTCTCGCGCTTCGCGCCCTCAATCGGGTCTTCGCCCGGTTCGAGTCCGCCCGCGATGACCTCGATCAGCGCCTCTTCCGCCGCCTTGCGGTACTGCTTCACGAACACGAACTTGCCGTCGGGACGCCGCGCAAGTATCGCGACGGCGTTGCCGTGGCGGATCACCTCGCGCTTCGCCTTTCTTCCGTCGGGCAGTTCGATGTCGAGAAGATCGACGCTGATGATCTTCCCCGTGTACTTGCGCTCCGTCGCGAGCGTCTTTTCTGTTAGGTCTGTCATTTCCATGATCTACTCTTTCCTCGTTTCACTTGTCTATAGAAGACCGTCCGGGACCGAAAGACAGTGCTGCCAGCATCTCCTCCATGACAATGAATATCAACGCCACTGTCAGCCGAGGACCTTCGCGAGTTCCGGTATCGCACGTTCAAACCTGACACCGTACCAGTGGCTTTCTTCAGTGGCAGAAATCGCCGCGCAAACGATATCCGCGGCGATCGCGGCCGCATCGAACGCCGAGCGTCCGCGCATTATGCAACCGGCGAACACAGAGGCGAAAATATCGCCCGTACCGTGGAACACCGCGCCCTCAAATGCCTTGCAACCGGATGCTGTCCTGCGCCGCAGTCTGGGATTGAAATCGTATTTGACCGTGCGGCCGTCGCTGACGGCGCTGCCTATGAGTTCGGGTTCGAAACTGACGCCTGTCAGCACGACGTTTCTGGCGCCGAGTCTGTGCAGACGCGCGATTATGTCCAGCGTCTCGCGTTCGGTATAGCCGTCGGCCTTAGGGACCTCTCCGGTCAAAAACGCCGCCTCGGTCTGATTGGGCAGTATGTAATCGGCGCCTGCGCAAAGACGCGCCATCTTGGCGGGGAAATCCGGCGCGAAGCCCGCGTAGAGCCTGCCGTTGTCGCCAAGGACGGGATCTATTATCCTGACAGCCCCGGGATTCGCGCAGCTGTCCATAATGGAAAGTATCGGGTCTATCTGGCTCTCGCAGACATAGCCCGTGTAGAACGCGTCAAAACCGATGCCCAGTTCGCGCCACTTGGCCTCGACCTTCGGCATTTCGCCGGTCAGATCCGCGAAGGTCCACCCGTGAAAGCCGCCAGTGTGGTTCGAAAGCACCGCACTCGGCAGCACGGCGCACTCCACTCCGCAAGCCGACACCAGCGGCAGCGCCACGGTCAGAGAGCACTGTCCGACACAGCTTACGTCCTGGATTGTGAGAAGTCGTTTCATAGCCCGACGCTCACTTCACGAGAGACAGGAACTCCTGCCGCACTTTCTCGTCGGTCCTGAAAGAGCCCAGCACTGCCGACGTGGTCATCGCGCTGTTCTGCTTCTCGACGCCGCGCATCATCATGCAAAGGTGCCTCGCGGTTATGACAACGCCGACGCCCTCGGCTCCGGACTCGTCCATCACGGCGTTCGCTATCTCCTCCGTGAGACGCTCCTGGATTTGCAGGCGCCGTGCGAACATGTCCACTATTCTCGCGATCTTCGAGACGCCGAGCACTTTGCCCTGGGATATGTACCCGACCGAACACTTGCCATAGAACGGCAGCATGTGGTGTTCGCACAGCGAGTACAGTTCGATATCCTTTAGAATCACCATGTGGTTCGTCCCGCTCGCGAAATAGGCGCCGTTCACGACAGCCTTGAGGTTCTGCCTGTAGCCGCGCGTGAGGAAGACGAGCGACTTCGCGACGCGGTCTGGCGTTTTCAACAGACCGTCGCGGGAGGGATCCTCTCCCAGTTCCACCAAAAGATTCCGCACAAGAGCGGCGATCTTTTTCTGATCCGGTTCCTTGGACTTGTTCCTTGTGCCTTTCACTGCTTCATCCTCCTGCAAGAACCTGTCAGCCGCCGTGGACGACGCGCTGGACGCGGCTGCCGAGCGAACATATGATGTCGTACGCGTGGGTGCCCTTCACGGCGGCCCAATCGTCGGGCGTGATGGCGTCGGCTCCGCACCGGCCGAAGCAGACGACCTCGTCGCCGGCCTTGACGTCAGGTATATCCGTGACATCGACGGTTGTGTAGTCCATCGATATGCGCCCGATTATCTTGCACCGCCGTCCGCCGACGAAGACAAAGCCGCGGTTGGTCAACGCGAGCGGCAGCCCGTCGGCGTATCCGGCCGATATCGTGGCGACCTTGGCGGGCGCGGCGAGACACCACGTCCTGCCGTAGCCGAGCGTCGTGCCCGCCGGTAGGTTCCGCACCTGTGCGACGCGGGTTTTCAAAGTCAAAACCGGCTCGACCTTTAGCGCCTTGCGTCCGTTCGGATCGAAGCTGCCGTGCAGGTTGATGCCGGTCCTCACCATCGTAAAAGGCTTTTTGGCGGTTTCGGGAAAGTTGTTTATCGCGTCCGACGCGGCGATGTGAACTTTCCTGAACGAGACGCCCCTGCCCGCGAGCTCGGCCACTATCGATTTGAACAGTTTGATTTGCCGCGGAGTGAATGGATCTTTGGGCTCGTAGGCCATAGGACAGTGCGAGAATATGCCCTCGAAATCGAGGTTCGGCAGTTCTCTCGCCGCCATGACAGTCTCGACGGCGTCCTTGGCGAGAATGCCCAGCCGCCCCATGCCGGTATCGAGTTTGAAGTGGACTTTTGCCGTCTTCTTCGCTTTTGCCGCGGCGGCGCTTACAAGCCGGGCCTCTTCGAGGTCCGTAACAGGCAGCGTCACTCCGGCGCGCACCATAGGCTCGATTTCATCCGGCAGAACGCTTGAAAGAATCTGGACCGAGGCTTCGCCTTTCTTGACTATCTTCAGAAGTTCGAGCGCCTCGTAAGGCTCGGCGACGCCGAACTCGCGGCATCCGGCCTTGACAAGGGCCTTCGCATACGCGCCGACCCCCAGCCCGTAGGCGTTGGCCTTCAGGACGCAAAGCACGTCCGCGGTCTTTACATGTGCGACGATTCTCCTGTAGTTGCGAATCAGCGCGTCAAGATCGATTTCGACGGTTACTCTGCGTTT
The DNA here is from genome assembly GCA_946628745.1 of uncultured Verrucomicrobiota bacterium. GTDB lineage: Bacteria > Verrucomicrobiota > Kiritimatiellia > RFP12 > UBA1067 > UBA1067. The sequence goes on from CAMOXA010000145.1 coordinate 3,393, forward strand.
CATATCTTGGCTACGCTCTGCCCATCGCGGGAATCCTTGACCGACCAGCCCTTGGCGGCAATCTCGTCGCGAAGCCTGTCGGACTCCGCCCAATTCTTCGCCTTGCGGGCTTCGGCTCTCGCGTCCAGCAGCGCCTGCACGTCCGACGGAACCTCCACCTTCGCGGCCTTGCCGAAAAACACCACGCCAAGCACCTCGTCCATCCGCCTGAAAACGCCGAGCACCGGTCCGCCGCCGTGCGAATTGGTCTCGCGCACCAATTCAAACAGCGCCGCGAACGCCTTGGGCATGTTCAGGTCGTCGTTGACAGCCGCGGTGAAATCGTCGAGGTGCTTCGCCGCCCAGTCCGGGGTCTCGCCTTCGGTCGCGCGCTCGACGCACGCGTCGATTCGCGCGAGAGACTTGCGCGCATCCTCGAGCGCGGAAAACGCGAAGTTGAGTCCTTGCCTGTAGTGCGCGTTTATCAGCACGTAGCGTATCTCGCGCCCGCTCCAGCCCTTTTCCATCAGGTCGCGTAGCGTGAAGAAGTTGCCGGCGGACTTCGACATCTTCTCTCCGTTGACTTTGAGATGTGCGCAATGCATCCACGTCTTGACGAACGGCTTTCCAGTGGCGGCTTCGGCCTGTGCGATTTCGTTCTCGTGGTGCGGGAAGAGGTTGTCGATTCCGCCGGTGTGCAGGTCGAACGTCTCGCCGAGATACTTCATCGACATCGCCGAGCACTCGATGTGCCAGC
>CAMOXA010000146.1 GCA_946628745.1 uncultured Verrucomicrobiota bacterium
GGCCGCGGACGATGCGGTCGAGGCAGACGTACGCCGCGTCCTTGCAGTTCGGGTTACGGGTCATGCCGTACGTTTCGCACAGCGCGTACGTCGCGATCAAAAACGCATACTCGTTGCCGTCCGCGCCGCGCATCTTGACGGTCGCGCCGCTCTGGTCCACGCTGTTTACGATGTAATCGACCGCCAGCTGCACGACGGGTCCGAAATCTTTGCGGAACGGCGACTTCGAGCCGGGATGCTCGCCGTGCGCCAGATACGTCAGCACGGCGAGGGCGGTGTTGGCGAGCTTGTTGCCGCCGCTCCAGCTGCCGTCGGTGTTCTGGTGGGCCTTGAGCCACCACAGCACCTTCATGACGGCGATCTCGGTCGCAGGGTCGCCGTTTCCCGCCCCGCCATTCGTCAGCCCCCCTATGCTGCCAGGAGTCCGCGACGACGCCATCGACGGCATCCTGACCGGCGAATCGACATACAGTGCCGCATCCTGCGGCGCGGGCTTTACGGACACCTTCTCCGCCGGCTTCGGAACGGGCAATTGTTCGATGAACGGCCCCGGACATGATATTTCGGTCGCAATGTCCACTTCGATATCCGGCTGCGGCTCGGGATCGGGCGGCGGCGGTTCCTCCACCGGGTCTTCGATGTCTTTCGGCTCTTCGTTCGCCTCGGCTATCGTCACCGAGTATTCTTCGCCTCTATCCTTGGGCATCATCGTCATGACTGCGATTACCGTAACGAGCAGCAGTACGGCCGTCACCGACACGAGCGGCGCGCTCTGGCGCTGCAATTCGATTCGCGCGAGCTTGTACTCGGCGCTGCCGTGCGGTGCGCCCAGCCCGGCGAACATATCCTTCAGGCGGCGAAAGTAGCCCTTTTCACGGTATTTTTCGTTGAGCGCCGTGATATCGACGCTTGATTCTCCGTCAGTTTCGTATGTTTCTTTCATGGCGTGCTCCTTCGGCGGCGTTTTGTCCGCCATTTGGTAAAGGAGCTCGCGCGGCGATTTTTCCGCAGATTATTTCTGCGTCTTGCGTCTGCCGTCCCGCCGGTAGCTTATGCGGCGGATGATTTCGTCGAAACATTCGCCGCCCGAGAGTATTTCGATGGCGATTCTGAGGTAAAGGCACATGACGGGCGACGTCTCGAAGCGGGGGAATCTCACGGCGTCCTTTTCGGTCGTGACGAGAGCGTCCGCCCCCATGTCCGCCGTACGGTTTAGAGCGTAGAGAATTTCCGAAGGATCGTACCGGTGGTGGTCGGCGTAGCGCTCGCACCAGACGACTCTCGCGCCCATGTGCCTTAGCGAGTTTTCGAAGCCCTTTGGCGAGGCTATGCCGGAAAGTGTGCATACCGTCTTGCCCTTCAGCCATTCGAGGGGGAACTCCTCGCGGCTCCACACGTCCCTCAGGACCTTCGGCGCGTGGGTGCACTCGACGATGTCCGCCTTGGTGTTCCAGCGGCGGATCTCGTTTTTGACTTGCGAAGTGTCGCCGCGGCACTTCGTCAGGAATATTATGTCGGCGCGTTTTATGTGGCGCGCCGGCTCGCGCAGGATGCCTCGCGGCAGCATGTTGCCGTTGCCGAACGGATTCGTCGCGTCCACGAGCACGACCTCGACGGAATGCTTGAGCTTCTGGTACTGGAAGCCGTCGTCGAGAATCAGCGTGTCGCAGCCGAGCCGCTTTATCGCGTAGCGCCCGGCCTTGACGCGGTCGCGGTCGACGACGACGGCGACCCCCGGCAGATTCGAGGCGAGCATGTACGGCTCGTCGCCGCCGACGGCCGAGTCGAGAAGGACGCGCTTGCCGTCCGAGACGACAAGCGGCGGATCTATCACCTGGGTGAACATGCGCTGCCACCACGGGGCCTCCTTCCTGCGGTAGCCGCGCGAAAGAATGGCGACCTTGCGCCCTTCGGCGCGCAGCGCGCGGGCGAACATCTCCGTGACCGGTGTCTTCCCCGTTCCGCCAGCGGTCACATTGCCTATCGACACGACCTGGATGCCGAGGGGATATCGCCGCAATATGCCGACGCGGTACAGAAAGTACCTAACGGACACGATCGCGGCGAAGACGAAGCTGAGACACTTCAGAATCGCGAGAAGAAAATTCATCGGGCCGGACTGGTTCTCGTCCGCCCCTTTCTCGAGAATAACCTTCACCAGGTATTTCTCGAGACGCTCGATGCCGCTCTGCTTCGCCTTTCGCATTCTGTACGAGGCTCGCGTCAGCCCATCGCGAGACGCGCGGCGAGCACCTTCAAGTGTTCCATGTCGCCCTTGCGGCTTTCAAAAACGATCGGCTGCGAACCGTAGCGCGGCACTATGTGAAAATGAAGATGCATCACAGTCTGGCCCGCCGCCGGGCCGTTGTTCTGGAGTATGTTGAATCCGTCGCAGGGCAGCGCCTCCTTGAGATGGGCGGCGACTTTGCGCACGCGCGCGACTACTGCGGCGAGCGTCTCGTCGGACGTGTCGACGAGCCCCTTGGTGTGCGCCTTTGGTATTACCAGCGTGTGCCCTTCGGTAAAAGGGTTTATGTCAAGGTATGCGAGCACCGTGTCGTCTTCGTATATCTTGAAGCTTGGTATCTCGCCCGCAGCTATCGCACAGAAAATGCAGTCGTTTTTCATGGTGCGTGTATTGTACCACAAAATGCGCCCGCAGTTCAAGGGGCCTGTCGCGCCGCCTTGAGGTCGACGGCATTGCCGACCTTATCTGAGAATGAACATCAAGCCGAAGGGTTTGGCTTCAAGAACGATATCGCCGCCTTTGTTCACGCCCACGCTCTTCACCCACTTCGGGCTACCCTCGGCGAGCGAGACTGTCGCGTCGGCGAAATTGCCGCCGGACGTCAGAACGTTCGTGCCGGCATGTGCTCGTACGCTGGCGGGGCTCGAAGAAACCTTGACCACGACATTTGTCGTCTCGCCCTCGTCGAATGTCACCGTCTTGTCCGTCAGGTCCAGCACGGGCTCGTTCAGGGTCGTGTAGTTGAAGCCGAGCGTCGCACCGTCCTTGAGCGTCAGGCTCCCGCCGAGCGTGACCGTGCCCGACTGCGCGACCTGAAGCGTCGCGCCGCTGTTGACGGTAATCGCGCCTGTCGTCGGATATTTTTCAGGGTTGATCGCGAGCGTTGCCGTATCATCGACCGCCACCGCGCCAGAGAAGGCAACCTGGTTGGCTATCTTCGCGGGCGTGTAGTTGCAGAGGAACATTCCGCCACCCTTGATGGTCAAGGGCTTGACGCCGACAAATCCGCAGTTTGCCGTGATTGTATAGTTGGCGGCGGGATCCGTCCTGCCGCTTGTGTCAAGCGTGACGCCCTTGCCATTGCTGGTGCCTGCGCTCAGCCATGTCGCGATCGTGAAATCGGCATCAGCCTTGATTGTTGTGTCGGAATCGGCACTGTTAAAGCTCCAGAAGTACTGCGTTCCAGAAAAGCCGTCTTTACCGACAACCCATTTCGCCACATTGCTGTTATTGAGACGGAAGTTCCATTTGTCGCCTGTCGTTTCGGCGTTTTCAAGCCCCTTGGCGACAATCCAGCCGGAACTCGCCACTTCGTATGGGAAAACATTTGCGCTACCTGTGGCCCGGATTGTACCCATCACAACGAACGCGCCGCCGTCACCCACTTTGTGCGTTATGTAGCTGTTCCCGCTCGTGAACTCCAAGTCTCCGTCAAGCGTCACCGTCGAATTCGCACCGACCTCAACCTTCGAGTTGTCGCTGAACGAGGTCGCCGTGAGAGCGCCTGTGAACGTGACGACACTCGACCCCATCGTCACCGCGCCGAACGCGGCGTCGATGTCGGCATTCACAGTAACGGCAGACGACGCGCCGGAGAAGTCGAGGTCGCTTCCTGCCGCGGGAACGGTCCAGTTTTTCCAATTGAGGTGATTCGACATGTCGGTATCGACGCCGCCGACCCACACGCCGGACGGCAGCTCCGAAACATCGCCGACCTGCAGGAACAGCGTATTGTCCTGCGCGACAAGCGAAACCGCCGCGCCGGCGGGCAGTTCCACCGCCGCGTCGAGATCAAGCTCGAACGCCTCTACCGCGTCTGCCGGAAGCGTGGTCGCAGACTTGAGAATCGCGTAATATCCGTTCGCGAGCGT
>CAMOXA010000147.1 GCA_946628745.1 uncultured Verrucomicrobiota bacterium
CTCGCTCGTCGCGTCGCACCATTTCGTCTTGCGCGAATCGGCCGCGTCCGCCAGATCTTCGTCCAATGCCAAACGCACCGCGGCTTTGGCCCGGCTCGAGAGCATAACATCCTTCATGCGGACGTCCTCTTAAACACCCTTGAGATATTCGAGGTGCGAGTAGAGCATCCACGTCAGCCCCGCGACGACAGCGAGCGCGACGAGGCCCAGCGAGAACGCCCAGGCGGCAGCCGTCTTGCCTACGGTGGAGCCTTTGCTTCCCTTGCCGTTTTCGGGTGCGTCCAGACGGAAACGGTCGGCAATTGCCGCGCCGCCCTCGCCGGGCGCTTTGATCTTCATGGGTTTCTTTTTGATTTTCATGCCTGTATTATATCACGAACCACCGTCCGAATGCAAGCGCAAACCGCCTTCCGCTTCGCGCTATGCCATTCTGCGGGACGAGAGCATCGAGAACGACACGGCCAGCAGCACGAGAAAAGCTCCGCCGGCGAGAAGCGGCGCGAAAAACTCGCGCCAGCGGTTCCACACGTCGGCCTCGATAGGCGTAGTCTCCAGCTTGTCGATTTCCGCCAACGCCGACTTGAGGGCTTCACCGTCGTTGACGCGAAAATACATGCCCTTCGTCTTGCGCGCTATGTCCCTTAGCTGCGCCTCGTCGAATCCCGAGGGCCAGTTGCGCACGAACTGCCGTCCCTGCATGTCGGTGACAAGGCGTGGCGCATAGCCCGCGCCCGTCCCGACGCCAATGGTATAGACTTTGACGCCCATCTTCGAGGCGGCCTCGGTCGCCTCCTCGGGCGAGACGACGCCGTTGTTGCTCATCCCGTCCGACAGAAGTATGACGACCTTGGATTTCAGCTTCGCCTCCTTGATGCGCAAAAGCGCCACCGACAGTCCGTCGCCTATCGCGGTCTCGGCCTCGCCGTCGCCGTCCGGTATCTCGACCGCCTTGAGAACGTTGAGCAGGCTGTCGTGGTCGGCGGTGAGCGGAGCGCGCGCCGAGGCGAACGTGCCGAACGTGACGAGTCCTATCAAATCGTCGGGCCGCTTGGAGACGAAATCGGCAAAAACCTTCTTCACGACCGCCAGACGGGTTGTGTCCTCCGAATATCCCGCGCCTTTCGGCGTCAGATCCAAAGCGAGCATGGAGCCCGACACGTCGACCGTCATCATTATCGCTATCGCGTCCACATCGCGCTTCTCGTTGGCGAGCGGCAATCGCGGACGCGTCGCGGCCGCGAGAAGCAGGGCGAGACCGGCGACCATCAGCCACGGCGCGAGCGCGGCAAGCGTCGCGCGCCAGCCGGACGCCCTCGTCGGCAGACGGGGAGTCGCCGAAAACCTGAGACCGCTTCGGCGGGCCCGCCGGAACATCCTCCATGCCGCGAACGCAAACGGCGCCGCCAACACGAATGCATACGGATTTGCGAAATTGAAATCAAAGAAATTCATGTTCTGCTTTGACAACCGGCGACCGCCTCTCGCGACCGCACCGCTCCCGAGATGGTGGGCGATACTGGACTCGGACCAGTGACCCCTACCGTGTGAAGGTAATGCTCTAACCAACTGAGCTAATCGCCCAAAACGGAAACGGCGTATAGTATATCATATCCGGCCCGTGGATTGCAACAGGGAAAATGCCTGGAGGTTCCCCGATTTTCTCCGGGTCTGGCGACAACACCGCCAAACCGTCAAAATTTCACAAAATCGGAGAAAATCGCATCGCTCGTCTTGCCGAAGGATTCGGCGGCGCGTACACGAAATCTGACGGAGGGGACCAGATACAAGGCTCGGCGCGCGCCAAGCTCCGACAGCGCGAACACGCACTTCACCGTCTTCGACTCGCGCTCCGGCATGTAGAAATAGCCGGGCGAGTAGACGCGCTTGGTCGCGGCCACGCGCCGCACGTCGCACTCCTCCACTTCGGCGGCCACCTCGTAGTCGTAGGCGCGCGTCATCCCCGCGCCGATCAATGCGGAGGGGAACGAGACGACGAACTGGCGCGCCGCCCTCCCCTTGCGGTCTTTGCCGTCGAGTGGGCCCGCGACGGAAACCTTCGCGTCTTCCGGAAACCGCGGCGCCGTCGCCGCAGCCGCGCGCACGTCGAACCGGAACGGAGCATCGCTTGACGCCGGCACGCTCGCCACCCAGTCGTCGCCGAGTTTCCCGTCGTTCGCGAAATCCCGTCTCTCGAACACCAGCCTGTCGTCATATACCGAGAGCAGCAAACCCTGCTGCTCGCTGAACTTGTCAATCGTCGCCATCTGCTTCAAATCGTCGTTCTGCGACGGTCCGGCGTTCTCTCTGCCGAACATCGGCCCGATATATCTAAGCGAGGACGCGCCGACTGAGGTGAACTCCCCCTGCCAAATGCTGCGCTCGTCGACGAGCGGATGGTGCGAATGCCCGGAAATCGCCACCGCGTTCGGGAATTTCGACAGCGCCCGTGTCGCAAACCCTTCATCGTGCCCCCACGCCCACGGCCCGTGGCAGGTGTTGGCGGGATGCGGATGCTGTATGTAGAAAAACGGCTTGTCGCCTCGAAGTTCATCTGCGTGTTCCGCCATGTAACGCTCGATTTCCGGAACGCCCTTCCAGGCGACCCAATGCGCACCGATGAAGGTATAACCCTTGAGAGATTTCTTCCATATCGGTTCGTACGGTTCGCCGAAAACCTTCTCCCACGCCGCCGCGCGATCGGTTACGATCACGTCCTCCGGCGCGGGCTTGAGATTCGGATTGTAGGAAAGGCCCTCGATATCGTGGTTGCCGTAGACAAACAGTTTCTCGACGCCGCATCCGGGCGGAAACACCTCATTCCACGCATCGGCGACGCACTGTAGCTCCGAAACAAGTCCATCGTCGGCCATGTCGCCGGAAATTACCACGCCATCAACGCCGCAGTCGCGAAACCACTTCAGCGCCTTAACCAATTGTTCCGTGCCAAACTGCCCGGTCCGGGCGCGAACATGAATGTCGCTTACCACGCCAAGTCGAAGATTCGGCCGGGACGGGATTGGCGATGACGCGGAAAGCGCCGCGCCTTCGCCAAACATTCGCCAAGGACGCAACGCCGCACACGCCGCCGCACCCATGATAAATTTTTTTCTGGTCATAGCCACCTCCCATCCCCGTCAACGAATGATTATCATAAGCCCGTCCCTAAACGCCTTTCCGGCTTCAGGCCCTACGGCGCTGAAGGTCGCAAATCCGCCGGAAGCGTTCTTCGGGAGATACGCCTTCTCGTCTACGAAGTCCCACAGACCTACAAGACCGTTCTTGAGGCGGACCGGCTGGAACTTGCGCACATATCCACCTTGATTCAGCTTCAGCCAGTAGAGGCGCGACTTCGCGAACGAGGCAGCCGTGCCATTGTTGTTGTTGGCGAAAAGATAGAGGTTGAGACCCGTGTCGATGTTGCCTGCAAGATTCCGTTCCGAAATTACCTTTCGTTCGCCAGTTGTATCGTTGATAATCGTAATGCGCTGCAAACCATCCGAAAACGCTACTCTTGCATGGTTCGTGTCACTATTGTTGATTCGATAGACATCTTCGTCGCCTGCGCCCCAATCCGTTGCCGGCGTCGCCGGATCACTCAGGCTCGGGCGCCAATAGGTGTTGCCATATCCCAGACCGAGAGTCCAGATATAACCATGGTACCACATATAGAACCTTGAGTCTGCCGAACTTCCCAGTGCACCGAGGAAACATCTCTCCGTATCCGTATCTTTGAGGCAGGTTTCTTTGAATTCGGCCGTCGTTCCCGCCTTGCCGACGACGCCCGTATCGATGTACTGCGTTCCGTCGGTCTCAACATATTCGAGATAGGCTTCAACGGGAGAAAGCGCAGATTCTTCTTTTACCGCGCCCGTGTTACCTTCGGCGGGGATGGCGGGGACGGGATAGAAGATGCGCTGCGAGACGGTGTCGTAAAGCGCAGCCTGACCATCCTTCACACACGGCTTGAAATTGCGCACCGGCGTCTCGCCGCCTTGGTAGATCGTGAGCCCGTAGCAGCGCGCGGCTGAACGGTAGATAGGCTTTCCGTTCTTCGCGTCGTTGCAAGCAAAGAGGTAGAGATTGCCTTTGCCGGTTGCCTCGTCCG
>CAMOXA010000148.1 GCA_946628745.1 uncultured Verrucomicrobiota bacterium
CCACCCCGCGTTCGTAAGTGCGTATGTGGACGCGATCGGGCCGGCGGTATATCACGAAATCGACGTTTGTGCCGTCCGGAGCGAATTCCTCGCTTCTGCGTATCGTGCGCCCGACAGTGTCGACGTCGACCTTCGCCAGATTATCGACCGGCACGATCTTGTGCGGGACGCCTGCCACGACAAAATCATCGCCGAAGTTCTTCGGATCAGGCATGGCTATCCTGACGTTGACATCGCTCAAGACTTCGGCCGCTATCAGTCCGGCGGCAGTCTCGAAACGCATTTTCCCGTCCGCCACTATCCCGCACCGTTTCGCGAAAGCGGCTACGCATCGCGCCCCGTTGCCGCACAGCTCCGCCTCGGTTCCGTCCGGATTGAAAAACCGCATTTTGAAATCGGCGTTTGCAGATTGCTGGACGACGATGACTCCTTCGCACCCGACTCCGTCCGGACGTGTCGCCATCGCTGCGATGCGGCGGTGGTCGTCGACCGGGAATGTTCCGCCGCGGTCGTCGATCAGCATGAAATCGTTCCCGGCGCCGTGCATCTTGGAAAAATCAATGATGTGCATAGGATGGTCTCCTTGTTCCGGTCAGGTCACAGGCTCAATATCGCGTCGTACCAGCTGGCAGGTTCCGGCGGCAGCTCCGCGCCGGCGTTCAGCCTGACGAGATCGGCGAGAATCCTGTACGCCTCCTGCAGGACGACATCGTCCTTGTCGTCGCGCTTGCCGCGGCGCCTGCGCACAGGCGCGCCTTCTTCGTCCTCGTCTCCGTCCTCGTCCGCGCCGGCTTCGGTGCGATCTGTGACTTCGCGGTCGGCTTTTATCATGCGCTTGCGGGCCTCGCGTTCAAGCGGCACTTCTTCGCGGTCGAATATTGCACGCGACGCTTTCACGTTTTCGAGATGGCGCACGAACTTCGGGTCGTCTTTCGTCCGGGCGAGCGAAAGCTCCTTGAGGCTGGGGACGTAGTCCGGCATGTTCCAGCAGGCTCTGAAGCCGCGACTCTGTATCTTCGTGAAAGGCAGCGCGTTGGGCAGCTTGTCTTCGCCGATGTCGAGCGAGTCGAGGAAAGACGGCAGATGTATGTCCGCTTCGACGCCCTTCACCTGGGTGGAGCGCCCGTTTATCCGGTAGAATCTCGCCGTCGTTATCTTCACCGAGCCGTACTTCTCCGGGCCGAGGCCCATGACTGTCTGTACCGACCCCTTCCCGTGCGTCGTCACGTCGCCGAGAACCACCGCGCGCCCCGTGTCGCGCAGATGGCCCGCGACGATTTCCGACGCGGACGCGCTCGCCCGGTCCACCAGCACGACGAGAGGCTTGCGGAAGGCGACTGGATTGTTTCGCGGGATCGACAGCGGGGCGGCCATCCTCGTGTCGCGTATTATCACTACAGGGCCGCTCGCCACAAAGAGAGAAGAAAGCATCACAGCCTCCTTGAGACTGCCGCCTCCGTCGCCGCGCAGGTCGAGTATCATGCCGCCGACATCCGCCGCATTGAATTCCGCCACGTACTTGCCGACGTCTTCGGCGCAGCTGAGAAACCCTTCGTCGCCGGGACGCTTGTCCATAGTGCCGTAGAAGCTGGGCAGATATACGTAGCCAACTTTCGTGGAAACTCCGTCCAGTTCCACCTGCTCGACATGGCCTGTCGCCGCCTGCTCGTCCAGCTTTATCTCGTCGCGCACGAGCTCGATTAGTTTGTGCGTGGCGCCTGTCGGATCTTTTCTGGGGACGATATCGAGCGTTACGCGCGTGCCCTTTTTGCCGCGTATCTTGCGTATGGATTTCTTCATGGGCTGCCACATGATGTCTTCCATCTCACCGTCAGCCTGCTTGACGCCCACAATCTTGTCGCCTGCCTTTATCCGTCCGTCGACGGCCATGGGTCCTCCTGGCATGACTTCGGATATCTTGAGCGCGCCGTCGTCCATCGAAAGCACCGCGCCGACACCCGAAAGCGAAAGATTCATATCCATGTCGAATTCTTCCTTGGACATGGGCGACATGTAGTCGGAGTGCGGATCGTACGCCCGGCACACGGCCGACAGATAATATTGCAGCACGCTTTCCTCGTCTGGTTCCGTCAGCGTTATGTAGTACTGGCGGTATTTCTTTATGAGCCGCTCTTCGGGCGTCGTTTCCGGCACGCGTTCGGACTCATCTTCCTCTTCGCCGTCCTTTTCATCCGTCCCGGCAGCCTCATTCGCCGCCTTCTCGCCGGATTCTTTTGCAGCCCCCTTTTCGGCCTTCTTCTCGGCGTCCAGCTCTTTGGCAAGCATCTGGACGAGCATTTCGTTCTTGATGCGTTTTCTCCAGTGTTCTTCGGCTTCCTCGCGAGTTTCGGGCCATGGCGCGTCCTTGCGCTTGATGCGGTAGGACTCGTCGACCGAGAAATCCCACTCTGCAGTCGCGATGAGATTCGTCGCGAAGTCGATGCGCTCCTTCAAGCGTTCGCAGTACAGACGGTAGGTGTCGTACCCGAACGAGACGTCGCCCGCTCTCAGTTCGTCGTCTATCGTCGTTTCGTGGGCGGCGAGGCGGTCGAGATCCGTCTTGAGAAACACCGAATGGTCGAAGTCGAAATATGTCACGAGATTCGTCCAGGCGCGGCGTGAAATCTCGTCGTCAAGCTGCTGCTGCAGGACATGGTAGCGCGGCAGCATGCCCGCCACGCGCTGGCCTATGCGGCCGTAATAGTCGCGCGGCTGCACGTCGGAGGCCAAAAGCGCGGCGACGGCGAAAACCCCTGCGGCGAACGCCGCTGTTGCTGTTGCACGGATATTGTTCATCTGCTGTACTCCATTATGCTTACGAGCCTTTCCAGCTCTTCTGGCGGAATCACCACGCGCTCCGTCGAGAAGCTGTTCGGTATTTCGGAGGCGTTCAGAACGACGACTCCGTTGAGTTCGGCGATTCGCGCGAGGAACGTGTTGGACGCGAACGCAAGGACGGGTGTCACGGTGCCGGACCATCCGGCTTTGGCTAGCTCCGCCTTTACGCGTGCGGCCTCGCGAAGCACCTGCGCGAGCGGGGCACGGCTCGGGAGCTGCCCGTCGACAAGTATGCACCCTTCTTCGACAGTGACCTTGCCGCGCCAGAATTTCGTCTCGACGGCGAACACCCCGGCCGGTCCCACGACGACATGGTCGACATGGGTGCGCCCCGCGACGAAGTCGTTGAAGACATGGTATCTGTCCGGAAGTTCCGAAAGTATCCGCGACACGCGTTCTTCGCCGCGCGCGCCAATGAAAAAGCGCTCGATGCGGTGCAGACCTTTCATGAGGCTGGCGCATATCGCTATGAAAGCGATCGTGAACAGCGCGATTCCCAGATGCAGCGACGAAAAAATGCCGAACGCGACGGAAAACCCCGCCATGAAAACGCCGAGAAAAACGGGCCACAATCCCGCGACCGTTCCTTTTACGCGGGCCCATTCGCCCGCCACTCCGTGAATCTGTGCCATGGTCAGTCCTTTGCCTTGCCAGTTGTTGCCTTGTCTGCCGTTTGCATGATTTGCCGCCGCCCGGCGAGCGACTTCGCGATGGAGTCGGCGTCGAGTCCGTAACGGCGCTCCAGTTCGGCCTGCGTCCCGTGCGGAATGAACTCGTCAGGCCAGCCGAATTTGAAGTCCGCGCCGATCGCCTCGCCTAGCCCGCCGGCGACGCACCCGTTCTCAAGACACGCGATCTTCATGCCGGCCGCGCGCTGTTTGGCGAGAAGTTTCGCATCGAACGGCTTTATGTAGCGGGCGTGCACGGCGACCCCGCCCAGCGCCTTCGCGACCGACTCGGCCTTGGCGAGCCAGTCGCCGGTCGCCCAGACTGCGAGTTTCGCGCCGGGCTTTTCCGGAGACGTCTGCACGGCGGACGCGGGAACCTTCCCCCGCGGATACCTCACGACGGTCGGCGTGCCGCGCTCGAACGCCTCGTCGAGAAGCGCCTTGAGATCGTCCGCGTCTTTCGGCTCGCATATCGTCACGTTCGGCAGCGTCCTCAGCATCGCTATGTCGTAGACGCCTTGATGGGTGACGCCGTCCGCCCCGACCACGCCCGCGCGATCCACGCAGAAGACGACCGGCAGCCTGGCGATAG
>CAMOXA010000149.1 GCA_946628745.1 uncultured Verrucomicrobiota bacterium
ATCTCGACGAATGGGGTGGGACCCTTTTGGAGGTTGCGATTTTGGTGGGGATTGCGGCGGTTTTGGTGAGTTATCGTGGGCTCAAGCCGTCAAACCCTCTAGCCTTCGTCCCGTCTTCTCACTTCGCCATTCTCTCATCGTCACGCCGAAACGTTTTCTGAACAGCCGCTTCAAATTGTCAGGGTCGTTGAATCCCGCCTGTTTTCCGGCCTGGAGAATCGTCAGATTCGTCTCCGCCAGCAAACGCTTTACTTCCTCGAGTCGCCGGTCGTTGATTTCTTCGAGAACCGTTTTGCCGCAAATCTGCCTGAACCTCAGATCCAGCAGGCTGCGCGACACCCCGAGGTGCGCGGCCACGTCGCTCGCACGCAATCCGTCGCATGCCGCGGCGGCGATATGCGTTTTCGCTCTCTCCACAAGCGCGCTCGCAGGCGGAACGGGGGCGGACGAGCCTCGCTCGAACAACCGCGTCCCCGCCACGCGTATCGGTTTGCGAGGCGCTTTCCCGCCGTCCATCAGGCGCGCGAGCATTTCCGCGCCCCGGTAGCCCAGTTCGCGGAACGGCAGCTGGAAACTCGTGAGCGGCACTTTCGTGCTCGGGCAGATTAGCGGATCGTTGTCGCATCCGACCACCGAAACCTGCTGCGGCACCTTCAGGCCCAGGCGCTCGCATACTTCCAGCACGTCTCGCGCGAACAGATCGTTTGCCCCGAACACTGCCGCAGGTTTCGGCAGCCCAGCCAGCCATTCCGCCAGCCGGTCGTGGTCGATCGCGCTTGTCAGCGTTCTGCCTGCCGCGTCTCCTTCCTGTGAATAGACTTCCAGCGACGTCTTGTCCGCCTTGCCTTTCCGAAATCCCGCCTCGCGTTCCTCCGACCACGCAAAACGCTTGTGCCCGTGCACAAAACCGTATGATGCAAACCTTCCGAGCCCGTTGAAGTATCGCGCCGCTTCCTCGCCTATCGATACGCTGTCCAGCACTATCGTCCCGCAATTCGCACGTCCGGCGAACAGCGGAACGAGGCTGTCTTCAGATATCACTATCTTAATTTTCGTCGCGGACAGCAGCTTTTGAAGCGATCGGGGGTTGCAGGCAATCGAAAGAAATATCCCGTCCGCATCCTTGGCGTGGCGTTCCAGCGCCCCGTTCGCTATATCGGTGCGCGTGTTTATCAAGTGGATTTCCCAATTCGGATGCGAATTCACGAAGTCGAAAACGCCGGACATCATCTCGCGTCCGTCGTTCCCGTTCGTGGGTATTGCTATGACAACTTTGTGCCGTGTGTCGTTCATGGCGCATATTATACCACATAATGATGGAGCCGTTGGCGAAAATGCCGTATTTCTTTTGGCGAAAATACATCATCTTTGCCTTGCGAAAACCTAGGGGAAATGCTAAAATTACAAGCAAACATATGCAAAGGATTGTGCCAGATAGCCAGATGATGCGGGCGGCAGGCGTTTTTCTTGCCGCGTTGGTCGCGTGCTTTGCCGCGTTTGCCGAAGGCGTCGCGCGATATGCGCTGGACGAAGCGCTTGCGCTGAACGGGATGCGCGGATATCCCCAGGCGGGCGCGGCGGCGGATAAAATCATCCAAGCCAGGACTTTCTTCCCGTTCGTGGACAAGTACGGGCAATTCATGCACGACGATTGGCCGGGCAAAATCCACAGCGACGAAGAACTCGCCGCCCAGGGCAAGAAAGAGTTCGCCATGCACGCAGCCCATCCGAACAGCCCCATCCGAGATGCAGACAAATACGGCGGCTGGGCTGGCGGGCCGCAGCTCGAAGCGACGGGACGCTTTCGAACCGAGAAGCGGGACGGCAAATGGTGGCTTGTCGACCCTGAGGGTCGACTCTTCTTTTCGCTCGGCGTGAATGCCGTGCGACAGGATTCGCCGACCGGAACGACCGGCCGCGAAGACTATTTCTCATGGCTCCCTGCAAAAAACGATCCTGACTTCGGAATGTTCTGCGGCAGGCAATGGTCGGCGGCTTCCCACGGATTCTACAAGGACGCCGCCAACGTGCCGTTCGACACTTTCGATTTCGCACGCGCAAACGCCTTCCGGAAATACGGCGACGAATGGAAGTCCTCCTTCCCGGCGCGTTCCCTCGCACGTCTCCGCGCTTGGGGGCTGAACACGGTGTCAAGCTGGAGCGACGCCTCGGTCCAGCGCAGCGGAAAAATCCCGTATACGGTAAAACTTTCCACCAAAGGGCCCTTCATCGAAGCCTCGATTGGCTGGTGGGGAAAACTTCGCGACCCGTTCGCTCCGGAGTTCGCCGAAAACCTGCGCAAAGCCGTCGCCGACGAAGCGGCACTTTCCGGCAGCGACCCGTGGTGCGTCGGCTGGTTCGTCGACAACGAATTGAGCTGGGGCGACGACGATATGGCGATTGGCCGCGCCGTCTTCAAATCCCCCGCCGCGCAGCCTGCCAAAATCGCCGCCGTCAAGAGCCTGAAAGAGCATTACGGCTCGATAGCCGCGCTAAACGACGCATGGCGCGCGAACTACGCAAGCTGGGACGCCCTGCTCGATGCGTCCGTGACGAACGCCCCGGACAAAGTGCTCGCGCTCATTCACCGCGATGTCGCTGCAAAATACTATCGCACCGTGCGCGATGCGGTGAAGGCCGCCGCGCCGGATATCCTCTACCTTGGTTCGCGAATCGCGAAAGGGTCCGACGCGGTGTATGAAGAATGCGCTAGGTATTGCGACGTCGTAAGCGTCAACATCTACAACACCTCGCCGAAGCGCGATTTGCCGGAAAAGGCGCTCGACAAACCGATGCTCGTTTCCGAGTTCCATTTCGGCGCGACCGACCGCGGCATGTTCCATCCGGGAATTGTCGCGGCAGGCAGCCAAGCGGAGCGGGCGGAATGCTACAGGAATTACGTGAACGCCTGCCTCGACCATCCGCGCTACGTCGGTGCGCACTGGTTTCAGTGGCAGGATCAGCCGCTCACTGGACGACCGGACGGCGAGAATTTTGCCATAGGTCTTGTCTCTATTGTCGATGCGCCGCACATGGAGCTTGTCGCATCCGTGCGAAAGACCGCCTCAGGCATGTATAGGCGGCGTGCGGGCGGCGACAGCACCGTTTCCAACTCGCAATCACCCCAAACAAAGGAAGGAACAAAATGAAAGCAAATACTGTGCTCGCCATTATTGGCGCTTTAGCCGTCGGCGCGAACCTTTTCGCTGAAACGCCCGACAAGTTCGTGCGCTACGTCGAGGCGACAGGCTCGCAATATGTCGACACGGGCATTGTCGGACGCCACGGAACCAAGGCCGAATGCAAGGTCGAGTGGATGAACCTCTCCGACTCCGCGTTCCTCGCCTCCGGCTACTGGTCGAACAACACCCGCTTCTACGCCTGCTGGTGCAGCTCGGCCTCCGGCAACATGTTCACGGCGCAACGGACGGGCGACAAGGTCAACAACGGGCAGGACCTGCTCTTCGAGAAGAAGCGCGTCTACACCTACACGACGGACTTCTCCGCGGCCGACGGAAACAACATGTCGACGAGCACGGTCACCATCGACGGCACCAAGGTCTTCTCAAAGGCCTACACCGCGCTCAATACGGAGTTGAACCTCTACGTCTTCGCCAATAACCAGAACGGCACGGCCGCGGGTTTCTCCAAGACGCGCTGCTACGGGCTGAAAATCTGGCAGGACGGCACCCTGGTCCGCGACTTCAGGCCATGCGTCCACGGCGGGCGCGCGGGCCTCTACGACGCCCAGAACGACGTCATCTACTATTCCGCATCCGGTACGGATCTGACCTATGACGCGAACGGCGACGTTCCCGACGCCTTTATCGACTACGTAGAGTCCTTCGGCAACTCCTATATCGACACCAAGGTGACTGGACGCTCCGGCACCGCCGCGAAGATGGAGATGGCCTGGATTGGGGAGAGCTCCGACCAGGCGCTCTTGGATTCGCGCGACGGAACCAACAAGCGTTTCTACCTTGCCCACCGCAATACGGGCGACAAATGGCTCTGGGGTTATGGCTCCTATGGGACGTTCGGCACCTTCACGCCAAGCGAAAGATACCATGTAGATGCGTCGTTCGCCGTAGG
>CAMOXA010000150.1 GCA_946628745.1 uncultured Verrucomicrobiota bacterium
GACAAGCTCCACGCGCGCGGCCCGATGGGCCTTGAGGAGCTGACGACCTACAAGTATGTCGTGACAGGCGACGGAGTCCTGAGAGCCTAGACCGGGGGACGCTTCTTGGGCGAGCGGCAGTAACCGGCGATGGGACAGCCTTCGCATTTCGGCCGCACCGGACCGCACCGCGTCTGGCCGAATGATACGAGATGGCTGTTCCATGTCTTCCAGTATCTAACGGGAAGGATTTCCCTCAGCTTCATTTCCGTTTCGACGGGCTTGCCGGTTTTCACCAGTCCTAGCCAGTTGCAGATGCGGTGGACGTGCACGTCTACGCATATCGCCGGCAGATTGAAGCCGACGGCGACCGTGAGATTCGCGGTCTTGCGGCCGACTCCCGGCAGTTCGCAAAGTTCTTCGACGGTGTGCGGCAGCACCCCGCCGAACTTTTCGGCGAGGGCTTTCGGCAGCGCTTTCAAATGGCGGGCCTTGTCACGGTAGAAGCCTACGGGATAGATGATGCGTTCGAGTTCGGCGGTGTCGAGCCGTTCGAGGTCCGCCGGCGCGAACACCGGGCCTTTCGCCGTCGCGAAGAGGCGGCGCACCGCACCCGCGGTGCACGCGTCTTTCGTGCGCGCCGAAAGTATAGTGCCGACGAGTACGCAGAACGGATCGTGCGTCTGCGCTTCGACGAGTTCGATTATCGGTGCCGCGTGGGCTTTGAATTCGCGTTTGAGCGCTCTGTCTACCGCCGCAATGTCTTTTATTGTCATGGGTGCGGGGGACGCGTCAGATTTCGGCCGCGAGTTCTTTGAGCCGCGGCAGCGCGTGGTCGAAGAATCTGCGCCACCCGGCGCAGAGACGCTGTCGGTTGCGGGGGCAGTCGCCGTTGCATATGTCGAGATATTTGCAGCTCCGGCACGTGTCGGGCAGCGACGCCATCTTGGCGTCGGCGAAGCGCTTGTATGCGTCGGATTCGATCATTTCGACGAGCGTTTTTTCGTTGATGTTCCCGAGGCACAATTCGTCGGTGACGTGAAAGTCGCACGGATACACCGAGCCGTCGTACTCCACTACAAGGTACTGCCGGCAAGAGCGCGCGAAAGAGCATTGCGTCGCCCGGCCAAAGACGAGTTTCGAGACTATCGAATCGAATAGCCTCACCGAGATGGTGTGCGCGTCGGCCTTTATCCATTCATCGAAGAGCCCGCACAGAAAATGTCCCCATTCGTCTGCGTTGATTTCGCAGCACGGGCCTGTGCATTCGATGTATTGGTGGAACCGCGTCGAAAAGTTGTCTCTTAGGTAGCGGTATGTTTCGACCGGGTGCGCGACGTTCGCCTTGGATACTACTGTGAGCAGGTTGTAGTCGACGCCGGCAGCCTCCAGCTTTCTTATGCCCCGGCACGTGGCGTCGAACGAGTCACCGCGAAACCGGTTGAATTCGGGCGGACCGTCCAGAGAAACGCCGACCAGCCAATTTCCGTACGCCAGATGCCTGGCTATCTCGTCAGTCACCAGTGTGGCGTTCGTCTGAACGGACTTTTCAATAGCCATATTGGTGAACAAACGCGTTTCGCTGAGCAGGTTGAAGATGTACGTATCCCATGCAAGAAGGGGTTCGCCGCCCTGCAAAGCGATGGATTTGAGATAGAACGGCAGTTCGATGTACTCCTTTAAGAGATGGTCTCTCGTCTTCTCGGTCATCAGACCGCCCGGGTGTCGCTTGTAGAAGCAGTATTTGCAGTCGAGGTTGCACGCCCCGCCCACGGGTTTTATCAATATTGAGAATGGTTGCATGCCGCACATTATACCAAAAAAGGGGTGTCGGCTCCAGCGGCCCCTTGAAAAAAATGGCGTTCAGACGATATTCGTGCTTGATTTTCGCGGCGATATTCGGTATCATATTCGCCAAACCCAAAAAAGGATTTAAAGAAAAAGGAGCAAATAACGATGAAGTTCTCTACATGCATGGCTGTTTTGTCGGTCTCTATAGCGGTCGTCGCCAGCGGTTGCCGCTACAACAAGGCGGATGGCGCCGACACCGAAGCGGATGTCGCCAGCGACATTCCCGCGCAGAAGGGCGTCGACATCGATTCCCAGGTCGACGAAACCGATATCGCCGCCGATTCTCTCGAAGGCGGCTCGCTCGACGAGCTTGACAATGCCGGCAAGAGCTTCAAGGATCGCGGCTACGCGCTTTGCACCGATGTCAGCTTCGCGCCCGTCTATTTCGGGTTCGACGCGACGTCCATCAGGCCTGACGAACTCGGCAAGGTCGAAGCCGTCGCCCGCCACCTCGCCGACAATCCCGATCGCGTAGTTTCCATCGAAGGCAACTGCGACGAGCGCGGGTCCAACGAGTACAATATGTCCCTCGGCGAAGACCGCGCCATCATCATCAGCAACTTCCTCGCGCAGAACGGGATCGCCCGCGACCGCATGGAGACGATCAGCCGCGGCGAGACGAATCCCGCTGTGGAGGGTTCGGGCGAGAGCGTCTGGTCGCAGAACCGCCGCGGCGAGTTCATAATCTGGAAGAAGTAGGATGCGTCCGCCTCGCGGCGGAATGACGTGCGGCAATGCTTGCGTTCATATTCGACAGTGTCGGCTTCGGCGAGTGGTTCATCCTGCTCGCCGTTGTGCTTGTCGTGGTAGGCCCCAAGAAACTCCCTTCGACGGCCCGCACTCTCGGCAGCTACTACGCGAAGTTCCGCCGCGCGGCCGAAAACTTCCGCCGCCAGCTTCTTGACATGGAGACCGAGATGGACCGTGCCGCCGAAAGCGTCGAGAAGGGCGCCGCCCAGGCGTTCCAGATCGACGGCGACGAGTCGAAGGCGATCCCGGACGCAAGCAGGGGGGACGTGGTCTAGCCATGTCGATGACTTTGATCAAAGACCCTGACAAAAGGGACGATCCGCCGCGGCCGCTCTTGGAGCATTTGCTCGCTCTGAGGGACATGCTCATATTCATGGCGGTGGCGTGGGTGCTTTGCGTGATCGTCTGCGGATGCTTCTCGCGGCACATCTTCGCGTGGCTTCAAAGTCCGATGAATGCGCTAGCCGCGCAGGAAGCGAACGGCGCGCTGGCCGCGCGCGGCCCTGTCGACGGAGTGTCGGTAGGCCTGCAAATCGCCTTTTGGGGCGGCACGGCGCTGAGTTTTCCTTTTCTCGCTTTCGCAGTCCTCAGATTCGTCTTTCCTGCTCTCACGAGGCGCGAGAAAGCCGTGCTGATGGCTATTTTGCTTATAGGTACCGGCTTTTTCATAACAGGCGTGTGGCTGGCGTACTACGAGACGCTGCCCATGATGCTCAAGGTCTTCAGGCAGATAAACGAATGGCTGGGCATGACGAGCGAAATCTACTTCGCGGCGGACTATATGCCGGTCATTCTCAAGACTCTGTTCGCGTTCGGTCTCGTGTTCCAGCTGCCGCTTATAATATTCGTCCTCGGCTGGTTCGGCGTCATCAGCAGCGAATGGCTCAGGGCGAAGCGCCGCGTTTCGATTGTTCTCGCGTTTGTCCTGGCGATGCTTCTGACGCCGCCGGATCCGATGAGCCAGATAATCATGGCCGTGCCGCTGTGTCTTCTCTACGAGGTCGCGGTGTGGGCGGTCTGGCTGAAAGAGAAGGCTTTCATGGAGGGCCGCGCCAAGTGAACCGGCAGGTCTCGATCGCCCTGGGCTTTCTGTCGATGATCGCCCTCGGCGCGTTTCTGCTGGCGTTGCCGCTGTCGCGCGCGGACGGATGCTGGGGCGATTTTTGCACATCTCTTTTCACGGCGTTTTCATGCGTATGCGTTACAGGGCTCTCGGTCGTCGACATAGCCGAAACGTTTTCTCTTTCCGGACAGATCATCATGCTCGTTCTCGTGGAGATAGGCTGTCTCGGCCTCATGACATGCGGGACGTTCCTTCTCATCGCGGTGGGCCGGCGTCTGTCGCTGAGCCGCGAGTTCACGCTCATGAATGCATACGGCGTCGCCCAGGTTCGCGGACTCAAGGGCCTCATATGCTGGGTCGTGGGCTCGATGCTGATCATCGAGGCATTGGGTGCGGCCGCGCTGTACTTTCATTTCGGCGAGTGG
>CAMOXA010000151.1 GCA_946628745.1 uncultured Verrucomicrobiota bacterium
TCTGGTGGGCACCGGAAGGGCGCATGTCGCTGGGCGGGCTGCCGATGGATGAACATGCGTTCGATTTCGCCTCCGGGCTGGTGTCGACCGGCACCGTCGCGACATACGCGGTGTTTACGGCGACGGCTCTTTTCATCGCCACGAAACTGATCGCGTCGCTGAGGTGCTGCGGGCGCGGCGCGCTGGCGCTCAGGAATTCCACAAGGCTGGCGGTGGCGCTGTCGGCCGTTTTCGCGGTGCTAGCCGCCACGCTTGCGCACAGGCTGGACACGACGCTCGACCTGCCGGTCGGGGGGACGGGCGACACTCGCTTTTCGCCGCGCACACGCGCCATACTGGCGGAGTCTTCAGGCTCGGTCGCGATCACCGCGTTCGTGGCGAGAAACGACGGCAGATTCAGGCAGCTGGGGCACTTCCTCAGGGCGTTGCGCCGGGAGGCGGACGAAGTCGGCGGGATAAAGATAACGGTGAGATTCGTCGACCCCACTCTGGATATAGGCGAAGCTCAGCGCCTCATCCGCTCCGGAGTAGAGCAGGATAGCCTCGTTTTCGAGCAGGGCGGGCGCATAGTGGGCAAGCTGCCGATTGCCGACGGCTACAGCGAACGCTCGTGCGCATCCGTCATAGAGAGCATTTCGGTGCCGTTCTCCCGCCGCAGCGTATGCTGGACAACCGGGCACGGCGAGGCGTCGTTCGACGACTACGGACCAGGCGGCGCGAGCGACATCGCCAGGGAACTCGCCCGCAACGGCTTCAGCAACAGAAAGGTCGATCTCGCCGCCGGGGGACCGCTCGACGACGACTGCGCACTTATGGTCGTTGCAGGCGCGCGCAGCGATTTTTCGGCGGTGGAGCTCGACAGGCTCGGTGCGTACATGGACGGACGCGACGGCAACGGCGAGTGCGGCAGGCTGTTGGTGCTGATTGATTCCGCCGACACGGGCAGCGTTTCGACGATGCTCGCAGGACGCGGCATCCGGCCGACGGCGGCCTCGTTTGCCGGCGCGAGAACAATGTCCGGAACGGATGTCATCGTGAGCGATTTCTCCAGCGGGCATTCAGTGACCCGCCCGTTCGCCGGCAAGCACCAGATCGTGCTCGACAGGCCGATAGGCTTCGTCCCGTCGGCGGCTGCGGCCGAGGCGGGGTCAGGCATAGACCGCATGCGCTACATGGAGCTCGTTAGCGCGGGCGGCACGTGTGTCGCCGCCGCGAGCGAGAGAGGCGAGGCGAAGTCCGATCTGGCCATAAGGCCTACGCGCATAATCGCAATAGGCGATGTAGGTTTCATACTTAACGGGAAGCTCCGTGCGTACGGCAACGCCAACAGGGATTTCTTTCTGAATGCCGTGCAGTATCTGTCGGGCCGCGACGCGGCGACAGAGTCCGATCCCGACGCGGACAGGCTGGAGTCCGGTATGGATCGCGCCGCGCGGGCGCGTTTCGCCGCCGCGACTTCGGCGGCGTTTCCTGCCGTTTTCTTTCTCGTCGCAGCCGCCGCAATCGCCAGAAGGAGACGCCGCCAATGAGCAATCTCAGGGCGATAGTTCTTCTTCTGCTGGGGTGCGCGCTATTGGCGGCGGCGCATGTCTTTCTGTCGTTCCAGGGCGTTGGCAACGCGCTCGTGCAGCGTTCGACGCTTATGGGCGAGAAGTCGCTGCCGCCGAGGAGGATATCGGTAGAGCGCCGCGGCGCTCCGCCGACGGTGCTTGAGCGCGAGGACGGCTGGAATATCGTCTCGCCCTACGTCGCCAAGGCGGACGAACGCAAGGTCCTTGGGCTTCTCGACGCGCTTTTCGCAGGGCGTATAACAGGCTCGTTCACCCGGCAGAGCCTCGCGGAGTTCGAACGCTCTACAGAAGACTACGGTCTGGACGATCCGGCGGTCACGGTTTCGGTCGAGGACGACGACGGCTCGAAAAAGACGGCCCGTTTCGGCATATCGACGCCAAAGGGAGACGGCGTGTTCGCGCTCGTCGACGGCGACACGTCGGTGTACATAGTCGAGACTAACGTGATGGCCGCCGCCGACATGCCGGCGGACGGATTCCGCCAGCGCGATTTGTGCCCGGCGGGCCTGGACGCGGTCGATTCGTTCGACCTCAAGCGCGGCAAGGGGCTCTTCATGAGATTCGTGCGGCGCAACGGGGTCTGGACCAAGTCGTCGGCGAAGGACGGCGGCGACGAGGCGCCGGCGTCCGCGGTGAAAGTGCGCGAACTTCTGTCGGGACTGGCCGGGGCCGCCGCCGCGGAGTTCATCTGGCCGGTAGGCGCCGAGGGGGAGCCTGCAATAGCGACGGCGTCGCTGCTCGCCGGCTACGGGCTCGAACCCGAAAGCGCCGTCACCGTGACGCTGCGCTCGCACGGCAGGGCCGAACAGCAGGTGGCGTTCGGCAAGGACGCCAGGGACGGCCTCGTCTACGCGCTCGTGCAGAACGCGGGCGCCGTAGTCACGGTGGACGGTTCGCTCAAGGATATCGCCGAAGGCGCCGACTTCACAGACTCGAGACTTTTCCCGTACGAGAGCGCGAAGGTCTCCCGCATATCGGTCGTCGACGATGGCGTCAACTATCTGCTCGCGAAGGGCGACGACGGCAGATGGCACATGGACGCGCCGGTGTCGGTCGATGCGGACGAGGCGAGCGTCGCGGCGTTTCTCTCCAAACTCCTTTCGCTCGACAGCGCCAGCCGCTCCGGAACCGGCGTCATGATATCGCTGACAACCAACTCGCCGCCCGAGACCGTCTCGCGGGCCGCCGCGCTCGGCGGGCTGCAGCTGGAAGACTTGAGAAGCCGCGAAATTCTGAGATTCGACCCGTCCGAGGTCCACAGACTGGCGGTGACGGGCCGCGGCGCGGCAAAGCCGGTCGCCGTCGTCTTCGACAAAGACAAGAGATCGTGGATAGTGGAGTCGTCGGAGCGCTCCGGCACGGTCATGCAAAGCGCAGTCGAGGGAATACTCTCGGCGCTGAATCCGCTGAAGGCCGAAAAGATAGTGAAGCTCAAAGTTTCGCCCAACGATCTGAGACGCTACGGTCTGGAGACGCCGCGCTGCACCGTGGCGGTCGACTCGTCCAAGGACGGCGCGCTCAGACGCAACATACTCATCGGCGAGAAGTCGCAAGGCGGCAGCTTCGCCACGCTCGGCGCGTCCGACGCGGTCTTCGTCCTGCCGGACGAGGTCGTGAACAGACTCCTCGCGCCGATCGTAACGGAATAGGGAGTGTTTGAAGGAAGAAAGGAAAACGATGAAATACGACAAGAACCACGCTCTTCTGGAGTGTTCGATACCGGGGATACCTTCCAAGAGCGGAAAAGTGAGAGACGTTTTCGACCTTGGCGACAAGCTGCTCATGGTCGTAACCGACAGGATAAGCGCCTTCGACGTGATTCTCCCGTGCGGGGTGCCCGACAAAGGCAAGGTACTCAACCAGCTGTCGCTCTTCTGGATGGAGTTCCTCGGAATGAAGAACCATCTCGTGACGGCCGACGTCGAGGAATATCCGGAGGCACTCCAGCCGTTCAAAGAAGACCTCCGCGGCAGGTCGATGCTTGTGAAGAAGGTGAAGATGGTCGAAGTCGAATGCATCGCGCGCGGCTATCTGACGGGGTCGGGCTGGAAGGAGTACCTCAAGTCAGGGACGGTCAACGGCGAGAAGCTGCGCGAAGGCTACCAAAACGCTTCGAAGCTCGACGAAGTGCTGTTCACGCCCACGACAAAAGCGGCGATAGGCGATCATGACGAGGCGATCGACTACGCCGCGACCGCGAAGCTCGTCGGCGAGGCGACAGCCGCGGCTCTCAAAGAGACGACGATATCTCTCTACAAGCGCGCGGCAGACTACGCCATCCAGCACGGCATCATCATCGCCGACACCAAGTTCGAGTTCGGCATGGACGACGACGGCTCGCTCATTCTCGCGGACGAAGTTCTCACGCCGGACAGCTCGCGTTTCTGGCCAGAGGCCAGCTACGCGGTGGGGGCCAATCCCCCCTCGCTTGACAAGCAGTACGTGCGCGACTGGCTGGATTCCGTCAACTTCAAC
>CAMOXA010000152.1 GCA_946628745.1 uncultured Verrucomicrobiota bacterium
CAGGTATTCGTGAAAGCCCACGGCATTGGTGGACCAGTACTTCCAGACGTTCCACTGGGTGCGGCGGTCCCACTTGCCGCCAAGGGTCTGCTTCCAGCGGTACGCGCCTTTCATGGTGTCGCCCTCGACCCAGCATCCGCCCGGGAAGCGCATGAAGCTCGGCCTCAGCGCCTTGAGCGCGTCCACGAGGTCGCGGCGGAAAAGTCCCGCGACGCGATCGGCCGGCATGAGGCTGACGCAGTCCACGTCGAACCAGTCGCCGTCCAGCACGCGAAGGCGCAGTTTCGCCTTCGGGTCGCTGACGGACGGGACGAGCCTCGCGGAGAACGCGCGCCACTCGCGCGCCCCGTCCCCGCCCGACGGCGCTTCTCCTGGCGCGAACGTCGCGGTCGCGCCGGCGAACTCGACCTCGACGGTCGCGTTACCCCGAAGTTCCGCTTCGAAATCGTACGCCTTGCCGGCGACGGCGTTCATGCCGAAATAGCCGTCGTTCGAAATGCCGCCGTTCTTCCGGGCCTTCACGCGGCAGAACGCGGGGCTTTTCGCATGGGGGCCGCCCTTCGAGACAAGCTCGTATGTCGCCGCGCCGAACGGGTGCCAGTACTCGAGCGTCAGCTCGCGCCGTCCGCCCAATCCGTCCTCGAACGCGCGGTTCCTGACCAGTTCGGCATAGACGCCGCCGTCGAGCGAAAGATCGATATCCTCGAAGAATATCCCCCACATGTCAGGGGCCATGGGGTACTTGACGCCGCCCACTTTCACTTTTACGGTTCCGGCCGCGGCTGTCAGCGCGCAAAGCGAGACAACGGCGAACAACGCTGTAGTTCTATTCATTGCATATCCTTTCGGTGGTTTTGAGATATCCTTCTTAGAGTTTGGCGCGGTTGACGAAGTAGACGGCCCCGATCATGCACAAAAACGCCCAGAGGTAGTCCCAGCGCCAACGCTCGCCCATGAACAGCATCATGAACGGAACAAAGACGCACACCGTCACCACTTCCTGTATGATCTTCAGCTGGGCGACATTGAGACCGGACGCCGCGCCGAGCCTGTTCGCCGGCACCGCGATCATGTATTCGACGAAGGCGATCAGCCAGCTGACGACCACGATCGCGAGGACCGGCCAGTTCGAGCCGCCCGGCTTCTGCAAGCGGAGGTGCCAGTACCACGCGAACGTCATGAAGAGGTTGCTCGCGAAAAGCATCGCGACCGCCGCGACGACGCCGGCGCGCGGCGAGAGAGAAGGTAGATGAAGACCCATTTCAGACCCTGCCTTTCGTTTTCGCTTTCGCTATCCGCCGCGCCAGCGACGGCAGCATCGTGTCTCTCGCGCCGCATGTGGCGAACGCTTCGTATGCGTCGAGGTGCGCCGCGATCCACTCGAAGGCGTCGTCGTGATCCCGCACGAGCGTCACGCTGGCGGGCGGCAGTTTCGCGGCGAGTTCGGCGGAATCCACAGTCCTGTCGGCCGTCCCGCCGGCGTCGTACACCGGCAGAAGAAGGAGTTTGTCGCAATCTCTCACGGTTTCGGAGAACATCTCGGCGAGCGGTTGCATCATTTTTCTGAGCGGCGCATAGCCGTGCGGCCTCCAGACGACGCATATTCCCCCGGGGTGGGCTTCGGCGAGAGTAGTCCACATCGCCTTCAGCTTCTCGGGATTATGGGCGTAGTCGTCGTACACCCCCTCGCCGACCGGCTGCAGCCGCCGCTCGACGCCGGCGAACGACATCAGCGCCGCGCGGGCGCGCGATTCGTCGCACCCGAGCGCCACGGACATCTTGAGCGCGAGCCAGGCGTTGGCGCGGTTGTGCCGCCCGGGCAGGGAGACGTCCGCCTCGCCGCAGTGCAATCTGCCGTCGACAAGCGGCCCCGGGAGATTCTTCACGAAAGCGTCGAAGACCGCGTCCATTTCTTCCTTGGAATAGTGGTCGGCCGAAGCGTTTGTGACGATTGCGGCGTACGGACTGAAGGCGACGAGCGACTTGTCGCTTTCGTCGACTTCTGCTACGGCATATTCGCCGCGTCCGAACCTCACGGCACCTTCCCAGCCGGGGACGTTCGCGCCATTGACGCAAAACGGGTCGAGTCCGCACTCGGCGAGAATATGGCCGAGCATCGCGGTGACGGTGGACTTGCCGCACGTGCCGACCACGGCGATTAGCTTGCGGTCCGACAGCGTTCTGGCGAGCGCCTTGGCGC
Source organism: uncultured Verrucomicrobiota bacterium (assembly GCA_946628745.1). Taxonomy (GTDB): domain Bacteria; phylum Verrucomicrobiota; class Kiritimatiellia; order RFP12; family UBA1067; genus UBA1067. Next base: position 2,201 of record CAMOXA010000152.1, read on the forward strand.
GGTGCGTGACCGGTATGCCCAGCGCCTTCGCCCTGGCGAGGCCGGGATTCGTCGCTTCGATCGCGGTCGAGACCACGACTTCATCCGTCGCCTCGTCGATTCCGCTGCCGTCGTCGGGATGGCATTTGACGCCGATCGATTCGAGAAAGCGTATGTTCGGCGTACCGAGAGTGCGGTCGGCGCCTGTCACCTCGTCGCCGAGTCTGACCATCGCCGTGGCGAGGGCGCTCATGCCAACGCCGCCTATTCCGATGAGATGGCGTTTCATTTGAAAGAATCCAGCATAGTCGCGGCCCATTCCGCCAAATCCGCAATACGCGGCGCGGCGGCGTAGCCGTCAAGGGGCGTGGGCTGTCCGTTGACGATGAACACCTTGCCGCCTCGGCGAAGAGTCAGCTGCGGGAGCCCCGCCGCCGGATACACGGTCAGGGAAGTGCCCAAGACGATCATGACGTCCGCGGTCGAAGCGAGTTCGTGCGCGGCGGCGAACGCCGTCTCGGGGAGCGCCTCGCCGAAAAACGTTATGTCCGGCTTGTAGGCGCCGCCGCATTTGCACCGCGGCACGTAGTCTTCGCCGAGGTGGGAAAGTCCGCCGTTCGCGTCGATCATTGCGCGTATCTCGTCGAACGTCTTCGCGTCGCCGCATCTGCGGCAATGGTGGACGATGGGCGAGCCGTGAACTTCCCACACATTGGACGAACCGGCCTTCTGGTGCAGCATGTCGATGTTCTGGGTTATTATGCCGTCAAGCCTGCCGGCGTCTTCCATCGCCTTCAAGGCCAGATGCACCGGCCCCGGCTTGAAATCCGAAAGCCCGTACACGAGTTCGCGGCAGCCGCGGTAGTATACGCGCGGATCGCGCTCGAACCAGTCAATGTCGAAAATGCGCTCCGCGCCAGGTTCGCGGTACAGGCCCTTGGGTCCGCGAAAGTCCGGTATGCCGCACATCGTGCTGACGCCCGCGCCTGTCATCGCCACGACGCGCTTCGCGCTCTTTACCGCCGAAAGAATGTCCATACCGGGACCTCAGCCGAGACCGTTCTGCTGGGCGACAAGCCCGGCACCGCCGTAGAGCCTGCGCAGCTTGGGCTTTTCTATCTTGCCGGTCGGATTGCGCGGGACATCCGCGAAAATGATTTTTCTCGGACGCTTGTAGCGCGGCAGTCCGAGACAGAACGCGTTGACGTCGTCCTCGGTAAGCGTCATCCCATCCCTCACCGATATGATGGCCGCGGCGATTTCGCCAAGCCTCGCGTCGGGCAGTCCGATGACGGCGACATCCTTTACCGCGCCGTTCGCCCGCAGGAAGTCCTCTATCTGGACCGGATAGAGATTCTCGCCGCCGGTGATGATCACGTCCTTGGCGCGGTCGACGAGATATATGAAACCGTCGCGCTCCTCGGCCATGTCGCCCGTGAGAAGCCAGCCGCCGTCCTTGAGGATTTCCGCCGTCGCCTCGGGGTTCTTGTAGTATTCCTTCATGACGCCCGGGCCTTTCAGGGCGAGTTCGCCGACCTCGCCGGGGGCGACGGGCGTGCAGCCGTCGGACTTGACTATCTTGGTCTGCCAGCCGAATCCGGCGACGCCGATCGCGCCGACATGATCGATATTCTCGATGCCGAGGTGCACGGCGCCCGGACCGGTCGATTCGGAAAGTCCGTAATTCGTGTCGTAGTCGTGCCCGGGGAAGATACCCTTCCACCGTTTTATGAGCGAAGGCGGCACCGGCTGCGCGCCGATGTGCATGAGCCGCCACTGGCCGAGGCTGTAGTCG
>CAMOXA010000153.1 GCA_946628745.1 uncultured Verrucomicrobiota bacterium
GACGCGCAATGGCAAAATGTCGGCTATTCCGCAAATTACAGAATAGCCGACATTTATTTACGAGCTGCAGAATGTCGGCTATTTCCAAGACTGCCAAATAGCCGACATTTCCTGTCTCGCCGCCCGTCTTGTACCGCGGCAGCGTCCACGCCAATCGCATTACTTACTTGCCGTCGGGCGCGTTGCGCATCGTAACCGTAACCGACTGAAGTGTATTAGGTCCGATCTCCACCTCAAGCGTATCATACTTCAACGCGTTCTTGTCGTTCGGACCAAGCGGCGCATAGCCGGTCTGCGTGTCCTCATAGGCGAATTCCTCCCAAAGCTTGGCTTCGCCGGGGACCTCGCGACAGTCGATGTATTTTGGATCCTTGATGCGGACGAGACGGTATGTCGGGGCGGCAAATATCTTGCCCGGCACTTTGACGGCGACCTTTTCACTTGTCTGCTTCGTGTTGACCATTATGAGACAGAGTTCGTCCTTACCACCGGTAAGCGCGATCCACTCGACCTCTCCCGGCACCGCTGGCGGCTGGACACCCCTCTTGAGAGCATTGCGATAGGAATAGACATCGCTCATAGTCTTGGCAGACGTATAGAAGCTCAGCTCGAAGTCCGTGTCTTTGGAAGTGCCGTGATGCCACAGGATCGGATGGGTGCGAAGTGCGTTGCCGATGATGCGATAGACGGCACCCTGCGCGCCGACCTCCATACGAGGGCGGTTGAGCGGCGAGTCGAGGTCGGGATATTCGCCACCCTCATCGGACCACTGCACGTTCCAAGTCCTGCCATTGGAAATGTACAATCCCCCCGCGAGGTTGCACATGTTGTGGTGGAAGAATCCGTCCACTTCCGGCTGGCACGTCATCATGATGGCATAGTGGCCCATGACGAGCGCTTCGCGAAAGATTCGCTGGCATCGGTTGTCTTCGTCGGAACGCGGGCGCACTTCCGTCCACCACGTGCGCTTGCCCTTGATCTCGGGGAACGCCTCGGCAAAGCCGCGAATGCGCTTGACGCCGAAATAAGAACAGCTGTAGGGAATGTCCGCCCCGTAGGTATGGTAGGTGACGTGCGAAATCTTGTCGAGGACGCCGCTCTTCGCAAGTCCCATGATGAAATGCGCTGAATACTTGTTGAACATGTCCGCGGCAAAATAGGTGTCGCGCTTGATCTCCCCGGCGGCAAGCATTCTGTTACGCACCTGCGTTATGTCTGGATTTTCCTCGAAATTCTCAGCCACCGGTACGCCCATCTTGCAGTCCGGCCATATCTTGAGCGCCGCCGAGACGAACTCCGTCCACAACCTGACAAGCGCGTCCTGATCCTCATAGGGCTGATAATACGTCTCGCATCCGAGCTCGAACCCCTGCACGACATCCTTGTAGCCGTTATCGACGATCCACTTGACGAGCGCAAGCTTGTTATCGAGATTCTCCTTGAAAGCGGCCTCGTCGGCAGCGGTTTTGGCCCGAATGCCCTGCATGCCTATCAGCACCCTGAAGCCGTTTTCCTTCCAGAAATCAAACTGCGCCTTTGGATTGGAGCGCTTCTTTGGGTCGGGGTCGTTGCGCCGCGCGAACCACACATCGGAAGACCATGTCGCGGTGCTGTAGCAGCCGGCCTTCTTCATGACCTCGGCCGTCTCCCACTTGTTGGTGACAAACCAGTAGTCGTCGCCGTATTCGTGCATCGCGCTGATGTAGCCGACGATCGATTTCGACGTCGTTTGCGAGAGGTCGCGCATTGGCTTCCCCGAAAGGTCAAGGTCGATCGCAAAGTCGGCCTTCGCCGCAAGCGCGGCGGAGGCGAGAACGGCAAGGGCAAGCAATTGTCTTTTCATGTGTTCTGATTTTTATTGTGTTTTGTTTCTGTGTCCTACATCCATATCGAAAATGCCGCAGACGAGTCGTCCACGTCACACGACGCGAAATCGCAGACATCGACCGTAAACGACTCGCCGCCTTTCGAAAACGTCGCCTTCCATGCGCGATGCGTCGCTTTCGGCGTCATCGGCTCAAGGCGGCACGTCCATCCGCTCTGGCCGCTGACACGCTCCGCCAGCACGCTTTTACGCGGCGTTCCGCACAACGTGGACTTCGCAAGCAGAAGCGGACCGAACGTCACGTACGTGCCAGCACCGCGCCGTGAAAGTCCTGCCATCTCCGGCGTACTCTCAAGCTGCTCGAAAAGCCGTGTCCGTACATCGGCGTCGTCGGCGACACGCCAGGAATTTACCGACACTTCGCCTTCAAGCCGCACGTGAGCCACGTTCCCGACGCATTCGACGGCAAAAGCCCGCGCCCATCCCGGACGACGCACAACGATCTTTCGAGACTTGGCGGACACTGCCGAAATCGAAATCTCGCCGCCAAACGGGTAGTCCCCGGCGATGCGGACGACGACATCTTCGCCGCCGTCGCGCAGCGTGTATCTCCCGGCGAAAAGAAGCGCGACTTCGACAGACCCGCCATCGCCTATCGAAACCGCCGCCTCCGAGACGTCCTTCCACGCGCGCGCCGCGTTGTCGACGCAGCAATGGTGATATTTCATTCCCACCTGGTGCGGAGCCGGAAAATGGCGTGTGCCGTGGGAACGGACGCCGTGGGCAGCCCACTTGCCATCCCGGAACACGCCGGGCAGAAAGCCGTTCAGGAACGCCGCCTCCATCGCGTCAATATGCCGTCCGTCGCCGGTCGCCGCGTAGAGCGCCCGCTCGAGCCGCATGAAATACACGACATCGCAAAGCTCGGTAATCGCATTCGGACAAGCGCGTGCGCCGGTGAAATGGTCGAAGTAGCCGACGCTACCCATTGGGTTGGACTCGTGCGCGAGAAGCTGCCGCTCAATGCGCAATACGGCGTCCGTCAACCTCGCTTTCCTTGCACCTTCCACAACCTCGGCATAGTCAAGAACCCCTTCAAGGCAACTCATCATCTCGTAGGCCTTCGCCCAATGCCCCGGATTCGGATACCACTCGTGGACTGGCCTCCCCGAAAATGCGTTCCGCACGAGATTCGGGACCGGATTGCCGTCGCAGTCCCACTTCGCGACGATTTCGGACGCGAAATCGAGATATTCCTTCCGTCCTGTCGCGCGGTAGAGGATCATGAGCGGCTTCAGGATGCTCATCGAGGGGAGTCCCGCGAAGTACCCCGTGCGGTCGATCGATGGACCTTCCGGGCGCTTCAACTGCGCGATCGTCTGGTCCATCAGGCGAGAAGCCGCGTCGAGAAAAAAGCGGTCGCCCGACATGGAATGGATTTCGAGGAGCGCCCAGACGGTGTATTTCCGCCCCCAGATGTTCCAATTGAACTTTTCGGAGCCGTCCGAATTCGGCCCCGTGTCGAGAGGATCCGAACATGTGCCGATATAGCCGTCGGGACGCTGAAACTCGCGGACGAACGCGTGCGCGTTTTTTTCAATCCACGTCTTGAGGCCGTCGTCGGCGGAGATGGACCATGCGGCGACCGCGCCCAGCATATGCTTTCCCCAGTATTCGCCCTGCCACCATCCCTTGTCGTCGTCGTGCGAACGAAAGGCATTCACCGCCTCGGCGTAGATCGTATCGCGCATGTCGCCCGAAAAGCGCGCCGAGAGAAACCGGGATTCCTTGTCCTTCCAAAAGCCTTCGGCGCCGCCAGCGACGGCGCTCGCGGCCGAAAGTGCCGCGGCAAAGGCGACAAGGCGCATCTTCACCGCACGAACCTCGCGACAAAACAGCAGGAAAGGCGGTCGTTCTTTTTCAGCTCCAGGCGATTGTCCGCGACACTCGCGGCGACAGGCGCGAGGTCGTTCTTGTCGTCGAGGATCCGGACGTCCTGAAGCCGCCAGCCGCCAGCGTTCTGGAGCGAGAGATCTATCTTGTCGAGTCCGCTCCTGTAGTCAGCAACGAGCACGATGGCCGAACGTCCATCCGCGCTGACTGCGGCAAAC
>CAMOXA010000154.1 GCA_946628745.1 uncultured Verrucomicrobiota bacterium
CTTTCGGAATGTCCACCAAGGGTGCGCTCGCCGCAGCCAGTATTGCGCTCATTTACCCCCCCCCCTTCGCCGCGCGGCGTTTTGCCGCGGATGCGAGGCCACCGAGCAGTGCACTCTGCGTTAAAAACCACAATACCCACCACCCGCCGCCAAACTGCCGCGCTGTCGGTAGCGGTTTTGTGGCACTTCGCACCACCTTGCCTGCCTCTCCGCGCCGTGTTGGGTGCCACCCGGAGGCCGTCGAGGTGGCAGGTAAAGTGGGTTGAAGTGGCAGGTAAAGTGACGCGGCATTCCTCATATTTCAAGCCTACCACCTGACCTTTGATCCAAAAAGCCGAAGCATCTTGCCGACGGCGTGCTTGAGCGTGTACTTGAGACCGTTCTCGCGAAGGCACTTCACACCGCCCCACGTCTTTCTCGTCGGCCATGTAACGGCCATGCCGATACGATACGCCTCGGAGCCATGCAGCGCGGCGACTTCTTTCTGCAACACACTGTTCGACAAAGCCGCCTTTCGCGCCTTGGCTACGGCTTGCGCCTCCTGCCGCCCGCTCTTTTCGACCCGCTGCCGCAGACGCGCGATTTCGGCGGCAGAGACTTCGAGCTTCTTTTGAAGCTCTGCATTGCGCCGCCCGGCCTCCACCGACTGTTTCTCGAAAGTGCGGCACATTGAAGCAATCTTCGAGAAATACCGCTGGAACTCGTCTTCGGTCTTCTGTATATCGGCGTCGACCAGGGGCACGTACTCCTCGCGGCAAACATCCCGCACCTGTTCGCGGCATCTGATCCGCTGCAGGAACTGGCCGAACTTGCCGGCTCCAGACCACACGCCGCCACCGTGCTGGCGATAGACCGTATATTCGCCACGCACAAAACCAAGCGCGCCGGACCGCTCCAGATAGAAGGCCAGCGCAATCTCGCTCAGGCGGTGCTTGTAAAGAGACTCCGGCAGCGATTTGACAAGATCTGCGCGGAACATGCACGTGGAGAAATTGCCGATGACGCCCATGTACGTCGGCGGCTTGAAGAAGTCGAATCCCGTCACACGTTCCGAAAGCGTGTCGTATCTGTGGGCGCATGAGCTCAGCCCGTTGGCGGTCAGGAGCTTCAACGCGCAGAACACCATCGGGCAGTCCGGGCGAGACTCCATGAAATCGACCTGATCGCGAAGTTTACAGGGCGACGCCCAATAATCGTCGCCTTCCAGCCAAGCGATGTATTTTCCCTTTGCCGCGGCGATGCATTTTCGCATGTTTTCGGAAATCCCGAGATTTGCGCCGCCCGAGATATCAAACACCAAACCCGGGTTCTTGGCGGCAATCTCGCCGATTACGGCGCGGGTGCCGTCCGTAGAGCAGTCGTCCGAGACGAGAATCTCGTGGATGAACCGGCCCTCCTGGGCCACGGCGCTTTCCAGCGCCTGCGCGATGAACTCCTGGTGGTTGTAGGTCGTGACGACCGTCGTGACGAGCGGATAGTCCGCGCAGTGCTTTCGCCTGAGATAGTTCAGGTTGACATAGTAGCTGGAGCGGCCCATGTTCGTGATGCGGTTCGTCTCGCCCGAATCCTCGTAGCGCAGCATCACCTTGTCGATGAACACTGGCGTATGATGCGCCGAGTACCTGACGATCAGCTCCCAGTCGACAAGTCTCGTCATTTTCTCGTCGAAGCCGCCCTCCGTCTCGTAGAGCGACCGGTGATGGACGTATGTGCCGAGGTCTATGAAGTTGTGATAGCGCAGCTGGTCGTAGTCGAAGGCCCTGCCGATTATGCGGTGTGACGACATGAACTCCAGCTTCGCATAAAACGCCGCGGCTTCGGGATGCGCCTCGATCGCGGCCTTCACGGTCTCTATGAAATCTGGGACTATCTCGTTGTCGGAATCGAGATAGGCGATCCATTCGCCCCTCGCCATGGACAAGCCGACATTCCTCGCTTTGCAGACGCCGTTATTCGCAGTCCGGACGAACCGTATGCGGCCTTGCGAGATTTCCGCGGCGTAGGTTTTGTTGACAAGCGCTTCGGTTCCGTCCGACGAGCCGTCGTCGACGACAATCAGCTCCGTATCGCCGGCGGCCTGCCGCAGGAAGGAGTTTATCGATCTCTCGATGCAGAACGCCCTGTTGTACGCGGCCATCACGAACGACATCCGCACGTCCCGTCCTTCTTGGCGATTCGCCTTCTGGAGCCGCTGCAGATTGCCGTAAACAGCCTGGTAGAACGGCGCGTCTTTTTCGTCGCCGAAAGCCTCCTTGAGGCGCGCGAAGTCGAAGAGCTTAAATCCGTCAAGCGCCTTTTTGTCGGCCTCGTACTCCTGCCGCGCGAACTGCATCGCGTCGTCGAATATCTTCGCCTGCTCAGGAGTGTGCACAAGCCTTTTGCGGAGCGCGCCGGCGTCTACCGCGTTGAGCGTCAGCAGATAGACGTCGAAAAGTTGCAATCCCGTGCCGACCTGCTTTTGCTTCTTGTAGGACTTGAGAATCTCGACGAGCCCCAAGCCGCCGGCGATGTCGATTTGGTTGACTTCGAAGAAGGCGTCCTCGCGTTCGGGCGTGAATATCTTGACGCCGTACCGGCTCTCCAGGAACTTGGCTGTCAGATACTTTCGCAGATTCTTGAACGGCGGATAGAACCCGCACTTGAGAAGCCTGTCGAAATACCGGTCGGGATCCATCACTGCGTTGACATATGCCGTACCGATGTCGCCGTAGATGAAGTTGCAGGTGAACAGTTCCGTCGTCGCACCGTAATATGACTTAATGGCATTCTTTTCCGTATCGCCTGTCAGGACTTTCCGCGCCTTGAAATGGTCGATCAGGAGCATCAGCAGATAAAGGCGGTTGCCGTCGTGGGTGAAGTCGAGCCGCACATCCTGTATCGAGCGGTTGCGCAGGTAGTTCTCGCCGGATATCAAAACCGAATCGTCAGTGTCGTACTCCGAGCGGTCAATCGATTCAAGTTCTTCGCCTTTCAAGTCGACGAACGTCGCGTATTTCAGATTTTTGCAGCCGCCGGCCAGAAGTCTTATCGCATGGGAGTCCAGCCCGGTGCCGTCCGCGAGCAGAAGATTGGTGTAGTCCGCGCGAAGCGCCGCCAGATCCACGTCCGGTTCCAGATCCACTTGCAGCCGGTAGCGACCGGCGTTCTTCTTGTTCTGCGGCGCGTTGAATATCGTCTCGAACATGTAGAGGATGCCGCTGTCGTAAATCAAGACGTCCTTGTTGAACCGCAAGCTGAAAGGTATGCGCACTTCGACCGCGCCGTCCGCGCTCTCTATCTGGACGACATACGAAAGAGAGCGGGGCGCTTTCTTGATGTCCGTTACGTGGAAAGTTTTCGCTTCAGTTTTGTTCATGAGTTTTCACCTTGACGGACAATTTTTTGCTGCGAACTCCAATTTATGTTTTCGTTCATTATTTCACAACCTCGTTTATCTGTTCAAGCACAGCCTTGTATTCGCCTATCAACCGCTCTTGGCTTTCCCGCGCGATCTTGCTATCCGCCTGCTCTTTCTGCAACTTCTTCACCAGCTCTCCGCGCGACTTTTGCGATTCCTGAAGCTGGGTAAACAATCTGCCGCGAGAGCGTTGCGCCTCCTGAAGCTTCGTGAAGAGCTCGCCGCGCGACTTCTGAACATCCTGAAGCTTCGAGAAGAGTTCGCCGCGAGACTTCTGCGAATCCTGGAGCTTCGCGAACAGTTCGCCGCGAGACTTCTGCGAATCCTGGAGCTTCGCGAACAGTTCGCCGCGAGAGCGCTGCGATTCCTGAAGCTTCGCGAACAGTTCGCCGCGAGACTTCTGCGACTCCTGGAGCTTCGCGAACAGTTCGCCGCGAGACTTCTGCGACTCCTGTAACCTGGTGAACAGCTCTCCGCGAGACTTCTGTGCCTCCTGAAGCCTGGTGAACAGC
>CAMOXA010000155.1 GCA_946628745.1 uncultured Verrucomicrobiota bacterium
CAGTCTCGTAGCCGTCGAGGACAAACTGCAGACGGTGGGCGACGCCCGCCGTGACGTCCGTCCACAAAGGCTGCGCGGTATTGCCCACGAGCGTACCGTCGACAAGCACTCTCGCGCCCGACGGCGTGCTGGTGAAGCTGATTTGCGCGGCCGGTGAGGCTGCGGGCGGAAGAGTCGCGGCGGCAAACGCCGCGGCAAACGCTAAAGACCGTAACATCAATTCTTGCCTCCCTTCCTCATGGCATCAAGCCGGTTCTCGACATCGACCATGTTGGCCCTGGCCTCGGCATGGCGCGGATCGCCGCGATCCGGTATCATCTCGCAAAGCTTGCCGAACTCGCCGCGGGCGCGCTCCCAGTCGCCTATCTGCCTGGCGCGCTCCGCCTCGAAGCGCACTTCGTCGTAGCGGCGCTTCAACTCCGCTTCGGCGCGTTCGAGCTTGGACTGGATGCGCTGCACGGCTTCGGAGCTGGAAGTCACCGTGGCCAGGTCGTTCTTCGCCGAGCGGTAGCAACGTATGCACTCGCTGAGGTTGCCGTACTCTACGTCGCGCTCGTCCCACTTCGCGTCGCCGACCTCTTCGCTGTGCTCGCTCGAAGCGACCAGCTCGTCGCGGGTACGCTGGATCGACTGCACGCCCAGTTCGTTGTTTATCAAGGTCTCGAGACGCTCGCGTATCATGGCGAAACCTTCAGGCTCCTGCGTGTTGGCGATTGACACCTCCTTGACGGAACCGTCCCTCACGATTTTAAGACGCCAGCTTCGAAGCGCGTTCTCTGATTCCACGCTGGGGCCGGTGTACGGGCCGGAGAGGTCCTGCCATTCCTGCGAGTCGAATATCCTGGCGAGTTCCGTCCGCGAGAGCGCCGACAGTTCGCCGGTCTTTTCCATGCGCCTGTTTTCGCTGGGCACGTCGCCGAACAGGACGTGAATCGCGCCCGATTCGTCGATTGTCGCCGCGTAGCGGAAAATATGCGTCGCGTCCGCGGCGATCCGCTCGTACGAAAGCGCGAGAATCCCGTTGACGGCTTCACTCGATTTTCCCGCCGCGGACGATCCTGCCGCCGGGCGGCCGGAACGCTTCGACGGGGCTAGCAGCATCAGAGCAATCGCCCCGATAAGGATGCCCACTGCGGCTGCCCAAAGGATGTTCACGACCTTGTGTCGGCCGTCGGCCGGCGCGGCGGACTTTTCCGGCGCGGCTGGGGAAGGCTGCGCGCCAAGGCCGAGGTCGACCGCTCCGCCGCGCTGCGGAAAAACGACCGGCTCGTTTTCGCCGGCAATCCTTATGCGCGTCGCACCGACGTCCACGGTATCGCCAGCCTTGAGCACGCGCGGCTCCGCGCCCAGCTGTTCGCCGTTTACATATGTTCCGTTCGCGCTGGCGAGGTCGATGACGCGAATCGCGTTCTCGCCGTCGCATTCGAATATGCAGTGGTTGCGCGAGAGCTCTTCGTCGGGTATGTGGACGTCGTTTGACGACGAGCGCCCGACCCGCAGCCCCGCCTGGGGCACCTCGATTCGCCTGCCGGACATGTCGCCGGACATGATCACAAGACACGGCCTGCTAGACATTACGCACTCCTCTCTTGCAGCTGTTCCACTTCATTCACAAAAGTCCTTTCATCGCCTGGGCGACTATCGGGCCCAGGAGAATGATAAACACCGCCGGGAAAATGCACAGCATTAAAGGTCCAAGCATCTTCGTGGGCGCCTCGTTGGCCAGCTTCTCGGCTCTGTCGAATCGCCGCTCGCGCAACTGCTCCGACTGGATGCGGAGGATGGACCCGATTGACACGCCCAGCTCGTCCGCCTGGATGAGCGCATAGGCGACCGATTTCAAATCCGGCTGGCGAACCCTGTCCGCCATGCTCTTCAGCGCCGTCTTGCGGGAGGAGCCTACCTGTATCTCCTTGGTCATGCGCAGAAGTTCTTCGTTCAGCGGATCCATCCTGCGGGCCTCGCAATTCCTCTGCAGCGCGCTTATGAAATCCATGCCAGCCTCGACGCTAAGCGTGAGTATGTCCAGGACGAACGGCAGAGACTTCATTATGGAAAGATGCCTCTTCTTGACGGCGCTCCTCAGCCACAGCCTGGGCTCGAGGCACAGGAGTATCACGCCCGCAATGCAAAGCGGCAGGCGCATCGACACGAAAAGCGAATCGGGAAAGACCGCGCCGAGCAGCACTACTGCGAGGCTCCAGACCGCGCCCATCACGGTCGGACAGAGCACTTCGAGAGCGAGGAACTCGCGCCCGTTGAGCAGCCCTTCGTATCCGCCTGAAACGAGCATCGCGTCCGTCTCGGCAAGTTTCTTGGCGAACGACGGACGTGAAACGAACCTGTCGAGATTGCCGACGAAAGGCAGGAGCATTTTGAACGACAGGGGCAGAGAGCGTTCCTGCCTGCGGCCGTCCGCGAGAGTGACATACGTCACTTCCCTCGCGACGGACGCGGCATAGCCGGCTATCCCGGCGGCCGCTACCGCCCAGGCGACTATCAAAGCCATCTCGATCATAGGCATGCCGGCACCTCCCGCGAACCAAAGTCAACTCACCACGGTTCCGCCCCCGGCCGTGCCGTCCGGCGACACCACGCCGCCGCACTTGCCCGGCTCGCCCGCAAACAGCACCATGCCTTCTGACACGCCTACCGACATCTTGCGCGGAGCGAGGTTGGCCACGAACACGACTTCCTTGCCGACAAGGGCGGATGGCTCCGGATACGCGCCGCGTATCCCGGAGAAGATGGTGCGCCTGCCAAGTCCGCCGACGTCGAGCTCGAGCTTGAGCAGTTTGGAGCTCTTCGGCACCGTCTCGCAGCTCAGCACGACGCCGACCCTCAGGTCCAGCTTCTCGAAATCGGCGAACTGAATCTCTGGCTTGAGAGGCGCAGCGGGCACTTTGGCCTTGTTCTTGCTCGCGCGCGACTCGTGGCTGACCTCGCCCGAGTCGCCTGGGTTTACCGTGGCCGCGGCGATCATCGCGTCGACCTGCTTGGAGTCTATGCGGCTGGCGAGATACTCGTACGTCCCGAGCGCGCAGTTCTCGCGCGTCGCGGCGAGGCTCTCCCACGTCCACTCGCTCTCGCCGAAGAGCGCCATCGCCTTGTCGGCGTAGACCGGCAGAATGGGCTTTAGGTATATGGCGATCAGACGGAAGGCGTTCAGCGCAGCTGTCAGCGTCGTGCGCGTGGTCTCGGCGTCTGTCTTTACGGTTTTCCACGGCTCGCGGCGGTCGAAGTACTCGTTGGCGGCGTCGGCGAGACGGCATATCTCGACGACGACCTGGTTGAAGCGGCGGTCCTCGTAGAACTTGGCGATGGCGGGCGCTGCGTCGCGGCACTTGGCAACAAGCGCCCTGCCCTCCTCGTCAAGCGAGCCTAGCCGCCCCTCGAGTTTCTTTTGCAGCATCTGGCCGCCCCGCGAGGCGATATTGGTTATCTTGCCGACGAGATCGCTGTTGACGCGCTGGACGAAATCGGCCAGATTGAGGTCCATGTCGTCCGTCGTGCCGCCGAGCTTGGCGGCGTAGTAGTAGCGGAGCGCTTCCGGCGGCAGATTGTCGAGATACGTCCGGGCGTTCACAAACGTGCCCTTGGACTTCGACATCTTCTCGCCGTTCACTGTCAGGAACCCGTGCACGAACACTTTGTCCGGCCCCTTGAACCCGGCCGCGTGCAGCATCCCGGGCCAGAACAGACAGTGAAAGCGTATAATGTCCTTGCCGATGAAATGGTACAGCTCGACGCCGTCCTCGCCCGCGCCGCCCTGCGGCCAGTAGTCTTCGAAACGCCTGCCGTTCTTCCCGCACCAGTTCTGGAGGGACGCGATGTAGCCGATCGGCGCGTCCACCCACACGTAGAAGAACTTGCCGGGATGCCCGGGTATCTC
>CAMOXA010000156.1 GCA_946628745.1 uncultured Verrucomicrobiota bacterium
GAAGGCCAGTTCGAAGCTCGGCGCCGAACTGGACTCGCTGGCGGACTTCGTCAACTTCGGCGTAGCGCCCGCCATGTTCATGTATTTCTGGCTGACAGGCGGCCCGGCGCACGTCGGCTGCAACGCGCAGGCGGTCCGCGGCGTTCTCGGCTGTTCGCTCTTTTACGCGATGTGCGACTGCTTCAGGCTCGCGCGGTTCAATACGATGCTGGAGCAGGAGCCTCTGCCTTACTGGAAGCATTATTTCACCGGCGTCCCGGCGCCGGGCGGGTGCTGGATGGTCCTCACGCCGTATATTCTGCTGACGGCTCTGAACGTCCAGACTCGCTGGCCGGACGTGTACCGCTTCTTCAGCCACCCCGCGTTCGGCATGGCCATGCTGCTTTTCGTCGGCACTCTCATGGCGTCGCGGCTGCCGACAATTTCCCTCAAGGCGGTCCATGTCAGCAAGTCGGCGCAGCGCCCGGTGATCGCGGCGGGCCTGTTTCTCATAGGATGCCTTTTCTTCAACCTGTGGCTCACGCTCGGCGTAATCGGCGCGCTGTACATAGCCACGGTGCCGCTGACGGGCCTCGTTTTCCTGAAGGGCAAGGCCCGGTACGAGCAGCGCGCCGGCGCCGCGATGGAAAAAACCGAGAAGGGTACTTGACTTTCAGGGGCAATAAAGGGTAAAATATCCCTCAACATTTCACAAGACAATCTACAAACCAAAGGAGACAAAATGAATCGTATGCTAAAGTTCGGTATCGTGGCGGCCGCCATCGCGTCCGCAGTTCCCTCGTTCGCACAGGACGTCGAAGAGGAAGAAGGCCCCATCGGCTGGACTCCGATCGCCCTGGGCATTGCCACTCCGGTCCAGTTGCCGTGGGGCCTCAACCGCTGGGACGTCTACGGGCTCGATCTCAACCTGTTCTATTCCGACGCCCCGAAGATGTACGGCCTTGACATCGGCGGCCTCGCCGAACTCACGCGCAACACCGCGAAGGGCCTTCTCATCGGCGGCCTCGCCAATGTCGCGTTCGAGAATGTGTACGGCCTTCGCGCCACCTTAGGCCTCAACTACTGCGAGAAGGACGTCTACGGCGCCGATCTCGGCCTCGTCGGCTTCAGGGATACGTTGCACGGCCTTGACGTGAACTTCCTCGCGTCCTACCAGACCGAAGTCTGCGGCATGCAGGTCTCCGGCCTCGCCAACGTTTCGACCGTCGAAAGCTACGGCCTCAATGTCGCGGGCCTCGCCAACCTTTCGAGGACGGCGTACGGCCTTCAGCTCGCGCTGCTCTTCAACTACACGAAGGAGCTTCACGGCGCGCAGATTTCGCTCATCAACTATACCGAGGACTGCCCGTCCGGCTTTCAGCTCGGTCTCGTCAACATAATCATGCAGAACAGGATCAAGTTCCTGCCGATCGTCAACGGGTACTTCTGATCCTGATGGGCGGCAAGAATCCATTCCTTAAGAAAGCGACGGGGACCCAAAAGGCCCCCGTACGCGTTGAGAAGAAGCACGGTCTCGGACGCGGGCTTGATTCGCTCATCCCCTCCAAGACGGCGGTGCAGGCGGCGCCGCTCAAGCCTTTGGCCCCGGTCAAGCCTGTCGCGGCCGTCGCGCCTGCCGCGCCGCTGGAGATACCGATTCTCGATATCGAAAGAAGCCCGTTCCAGCCGCGTCTGGACTTCAAGGACGACGAGCTGAAGGAACTGGCCGAATCTCTGAAGAACAATGGGCTGGTGCACCCGCCGGCGGTCCGCAAGAACTCGGCCGGCAAGTACGAGTTGATATCCGGCGAACGGCGTCTCAGGGCGGCACTTCTCGCCGGGTGGAAGAAGATTCGCGTCACGCTCATCGAGGCCGACGATCTGACGGCCGCCGCGATGACTACGACGGAAAATCTCCAGCGTGAGGATCTCAATCCGATCGAGGAGGCCGTCAGCTACAAGACATTGCAGGACAAGTTCGGCCTCACCCAGCAGGAAGTCGCCGACAGAGTCGGCAAGGGGCGTGCGACCGTCGCGAACTCCATGCGCCTTTTGGAGCTTCCTGACGAAGTCAAGGTCCTCGTGCAGGACAAGCTACTGTCGACAGGACATGCGAAGCTCCTGCTTTCAGTTGAGGACGAGAAAGAACGCATTCTGTTGGCGCGCGACTGCGTGAACGACCAGCTTACCGTGCGCTCGCTGGAGAAGCGTATCGCGCGCATGTCCGCTCCGGTGCCTGTGCACGACAGCGGCACGCCGGACATGCCCGACAGCTATGTCAAGAACCTGGCCGACAAGCTTCGCCGCCACCTTGGCTGCGCCGTCAGGCTGACGAGTGGCGTGATGCATAGAAACGGACGCCATACAAAGGGCGTTTTGGAGATCGATTTCTTCGACAACGACGAACTCGACCGCGTTTTGCGCATGATTGGCGTCGAGGTCGACTGAAGATGACGGCGGCTTGCGTTCTCGCCGCGGCGCTGGTCTTCACCCCGGCCGACGCCGGTCTTGCCTGCAAAACGGCAAAGACGCTTGTCGAGCGCCACACTCCGCGCGATGCCGGCACTCCCGGCGGCTCTGCCGCGGCGGATTTCATCCGCGACGCGGCGAGCGCGACAGGCGCCAATGTCGTCAAAGACAGATTTCAGGCCCAGACCCCGAAAGGGTTGAAGTGGTTCGCCAATCTTGAAGGCGAATATACCGGCGGCTCCGCAGGCGATTGGATTGTTCTCGTCTCGCATTACGACACCAAGAGCGGAGTGGACTGTCCGGGCGCGAACGACGGCGCCTCCACGAGCGGGCTGCTCGTCGCGGTTTCGTCGATGCTCTTTCGCGAGAGGCCCAAAGACATAAACGTACTGATGATCTGGACGGACGGCGAAGAGTGCATGAACGAATATTGCGACGGCGACGGATTCTGGGGCTCCCGCCGCGCCGCCGGCCGTCTCAAAGCGAGCGGACGCAGGGTCAGGTACGTCTTGTGCCTCGATATGCTTGGCGACAGAGATTTGAATATCGTCATTCCGCGAAACGGCACTCCATCGTTGCGCAGGCTCGTCATGAAAGTCGCGGAGCTCGAGGGTCTATCATCCGTCGTCTCGCTCACCGACGATCTGGTCAAGGATGACCATGTGCCTTTTCTGCGGCAGGGTTTCAGTGCCGTGGACATCATTGACTTCGAATATGGCAGCAAGCGCGGACTCAACGACTATTGGCACACGCGGTCGGATACAATGGACAAACTTTCCGAGACGTCGCTCCATGCTTCCGGGCGGCTTGTCGCCGGGATGCTCTCCGCCGGCGGCGTCCTAAACCGCGCCGCCCCGGCGGAGAAGTAAGTCTCGGCCCCCGCCGCTATTCCTTCTTCTTCTGTGTGTTGACGAGAATCTTGTAGAAGCCCTGTCCTGGATGTTTCGGGAAGAGCAATTCGATTGTTCCGCCCGTGCCGGCCTGCTTGCGTTCGCCTTCACTCATGGTCTTGAGATCCGGGCCGGAGAACACCGAGTAGTAGAAACCCGGAACGGCCTTGACCGGCAATGTCGCGCCGGATTCGGCTATGAGCGCGAGATTCGGGGAGAGATCGTTTCTGATGGCATAGGTCATGGCGGCGTTGAGAATGTTGGTCCCGTCCGGCTTCACCTCTGCGGACACGGAGTACGTGCCGTCGCCGTCGAGATGTTTTACAAGCACGAAACTGTTTTCGTATTGCGCGATTTCGGCCGCGGTGAGACCGGCGTGGTTGGAAGGCGGCGCGACCGAGGCCGTCGCCGCGATTGTCTCGGCCTGTTCAAGACTGTACCCTGAAACCGGCGCTTCGACGGCCACGGCGGACGGCAACGGATTGTAGTCCGGGTCGGTCACTACGGTGACGAGCTTGCCGTCAAGCAGCCGCGAGGCGTCCCACAGCAGTCC
>CAMOXA010000157.1 GCA_946628745.1 uncultured Verrucomicrobiota bacterium
CGCGGGAGGTCTCGGGCGGACAGACCGCAGACAGCCGCATATCAGTCAGCGTAGACGGCACCGTCTACATCGACACGACATGCGGCGTCGCGTCGCGGCTCAATACGAGCATGCCGATGTGCATAGGCCGAGCGTACGACTCGTCAAGCTGGACGGCGTTCACCGGCGAGCTCAAGGATATTCGCCTCTATTCCGGCGACGCTTTCCCCGCGGAGGCGACTGACCCGGCGGAAGCGACTACCGACAAGACCGAGATAGCCGACGCCGCGTCTGTTGCGCGCGTAATACTGCCGACAATCACACCGGGACGCGCAAACAACCGCACAGGCGAAATCGCCTACGGCCCCAACGCCGGACCTCTGTACGGTGTCAAGCACAAGGTCTCGGATTGGAAGGCGTGGGCTCAGGCGAAAGCCGGCGAGGATTATCCGGTCGTGCTGGCGCTGAACCCGATCGACGACGACGCGGCGCACTGCATAGACTCGGTGAATCTCGCCTATCGCACCGACTTCGGCGAAATCGCTTTCGTCCCGATGACGAAGGGCGGCACTTCAGCCGAAGAAGGCCAGCTCTGGACCGCGACGATTCCCGGGACTGCAATCACGCAGGCGGGGCACATCCTGCGGTGGGCGGCGGTCGCGACGGACGCGGCGGGCAACAAGTGGCGCACGCCGAGCTTCTGCGACCCCGACAACGCCTACGAATGGTACGGAACTCTCATCGAGCCGCCTGCCGACCTGCTCTCCGAGAAGCTCCAGACATTCCACATTTTCGCCGACGCGACTGCGCAGGCAAACATGGACAAGCAGTACGATTCCATCGCGGGTTCCATGCCGTACGGGGCGCGCGTGCAGATATACGACAGCCAGACGGGCTTCTACTACGACAACGTCAGAATAGACCTGCGCGGCAATACCACGGCCGGATTCTACAAGAAGAGCCACGGCATCCGCTTCATCAAGAGCCAGCCGCTCACATGCACGAATCCGTTTACAGGGGAATTGATCGACGGCCTCAGGAAAGTCTCGTTCATCGCCGAGTACAGCGACCCGTCGTTCATCCGCCAGGCGTTGGCGTTCCAGCTGTTCAAGGACATGGGGCTAAAGGTGCCGTATTCATATCCCGTCCGGCTCAACATGAACGGCAAGTTCTTCCAGATGGCGTTCCACTCCAACAGATTCACCGACGAGCTTATCGAAGACTACTACGGGCTCGATCCGCTCGGCTACTCCTACAAGAGCGTGGGGACGATGCGCGGAACGACGACCGGCGGCGGAACCGAGAAGAAGACGCCGGACGATGGCAACGACAAGGATCTTTCAGTCCTGAGCGCGTTCTACGATACGTTTGCCGAGGCTGACAATGTTATCGAGTCGTTTACCGGCGACGGCATGGCGAGCGAAATTCCCGCTGTCACAAAGACAGTCGTCAAGAAGTTCGATCTTCCTGCGTGGATCAACTACCTCGCCGCCGCGCGAATCACGCAGGAATGCGACGACGTGTGGGCGAACCTCTGCGCGTACTACGATGTGAACGGAACCGGCACGTGGATGCCGCTTGGATACGACTTCAACGTTTCGCTTGGCGCGATATATCTGGACGACCGCAACTACATGAATAGATGGCCAGACACGCCGACGATGGCAAATGTCGACAACTTCAAGTCGCATCCGTTCTACGGCGGCAACCGCGTCAGATGCCACAAATACAATTCAGACACCGTCATCAACAGCGGCAACCGCGCCTTCGAGGCAGTCTGGCAGAGCCCGAAGTTCCGCAGGCTCTATCTGCGGCGTCTTAGAACAGTAATGGACGAACAGCTCAAGGCCCCCGGCACGGCAAAGGAGTCGACGCCGTTCTGGAACAACTATGTCGCAGTCTACACGAACGCAATCGCGGCGGATGCGGCGCTCGACCGCGAGAAGTGGGGCTACGGCAACGGAACAACCATCTACTGGTGGCCGAAAGCGATGACGCTTGAAGAGGGAATAGCCGATCTCTGGGACAACTACGTCGTCCCGAGACGCGAGCATCTTTTCGTCACGCACTCCGTCGGCAACACATCCAAGGCCATCGGCTACGGCAGGGACTTCAATGCGGGAATACCCGGCTCGCAAAGTCCGACAGCCGATTTGAAGGACGGCTTCTCCGTAGAGAACACAACAGACGAAACGAAAACCGCGATTGACGACACAGAGAAGATCGTGATCAAAAACGCCAACGCCGAGGCTGTCGACATGAGCGGCTGGCGACTCGCGGGACGCTTCAACATGACGCTCAGCGCCGGGACTGTCGTGGACGCGAACGACACAATCATTGTGGTCGTCGACCGCAAGGCTTACATCGCCGCTCACGATGCCGAGCTTTCCGATCAGGTGATCGTGGGCAATGCGGATCTCTCCGCCGACACGACTTCGTTCACGCTCTTCGACGCTGCCGGGACTGAAGTTTTGAAAGTCGCCCAGCCGAGCAACGAGTCGAAATATCTCAGGATACTCGCGTGGGACGGAGTTCCCGTCGAGGACGACGACAACGGCACCGGCGAGTGGGTGTCGCTCACGAACATCAGCGACACGGTAACGCTTGATCTCGCTGGCGTCAATGTGAAAGTCGGCAAGGATACGACCGCGCCGAAATGCAACATTACGCTTGAGGGCGGTACGCTCCCGCCGGGAGGCGTCATCACTCTCAAGAGTTCCGATTTCGGCCTGGCCAAAGGCTGGGAGAAGATCACAAACAACGCGATATATCTGCAGCTGACCGACGCCAACGGCACGATAGGCCAGACAAGCGAAGCAATCACGCAAAAGAAGTTCTCCGGATATCCCAACAAGACGGTGTATTTGCAGACGACAGCCTTCGGCGCGACATTCGGGCAGAATGACATCATTGAAGTTCCATATCCGCCAACCGTGACAGAGGTTTTGCCCGGCGAGGACGTGCCGCTTGACGCGGCAACGCCCGAAGAAGCTCTGGCCGCGATAGAAAACTGCGAGATTGTTCTTGGACAGGATGATATCGATGCCGGTCTTACGAGCGAGTCTCTTATCCTCACCGTCGTCGAGACGGGCGACGGATATGCCGCGCGGGTTGACGTGAAGCCCGAGTACCGTCCGGTCGAAGACGCCTCAGCGGCAAAGCCCGTCGAGGTGGAGTCCGGCGAGTCCGGCACGGTATTCGGCGTGTCTATTTCGAACGCGGTGCAAGGGCTTTGGTACGGCTACGAGGTATCAGACACACTGGGCGGCGGCGCGGCGTTCGCGAACGATGTCGAATCCTTCAAGCGCGCAACAGGCAAATCCCATACTGTCAAAGGGTCCCCTCGCAAGAAGCCCAGCGGCTTCTACCGCGTGAAGGTGCTGCCTGCGAAGCCGAAGTGACGCGGTGCCGCGGAGCCCATGGGCCGCACCCGGCCGCATACGCAAAAGGGCATTAAATAAAGCCGCAAGGCGCAACCAGCAATCGGCCGTCCTTTGCTATAATACCGGCATGAAAAACATTCTGCCAAAGCAAGGAGCCGCGCCGGCCAAGGTTGCGGCGGCGATGCTGACCGCTATCGCGTTTCATCTTTCATCCTTCGGCGGGGAGCTGCCGCCCAAAGTCCAGGCCGAACGCTTGTTCGGGCCTAACGTGCGGGTTTTCTCGCCAAGCGACCCGGCGGGAGAAATCGATCGCGAAATCGAGGAGATATTCCGCCGCCAGCACCATTCGCAGTTCGGCGACAGACGCTATGCGCTCATGTTCCTGCCGGGCGACTACACGAAGCTCAAAACCGTAAACGTAGGCTACTATACGCAGGTCCTCGGCCTCGGACGCTCGCCGATGGATGTGCGCCTTTCGAACGTGAAGACGCCTGCC
>CAMOXA010000158.1 GCA_946628745.1 uncultured Verrucomicrobiota bacterium
ATTGAGTCTTCATTTCCCGCACCCTTTCTTGTACAGCCTGCCGGGGCGGCGGACGGACGGCTCCGGCCGCCGGCCGCCGCGCCGGCCCCGTCTGCTACTTGTAGCCGATCTTCTTGAGACGGTTGACGATATCGGCCTTCTGCTCCTTCGTAAGGGGCTTGAGCGGAACGCGCACCGTGCCGAGATCAACGCCGTGCACAGCGCACATCGCCTTGCCGGCCGCGACGCCGCCGAACTCGACGAGTATGTCGACGATGTCGCACACCTTCTTCATGTACTTCTCGCTGGTCTTGAGGTCGCCTTTCTTGACGGCGTCCCAGATCTTGTAGTAGATTCCGGCGGAGTAGTTGTACGTGGAACCTATCGCGGATTTGGCCCCGAGCGCGACCGCTCCGGCGAACCATTCGTCGATGCCCCATGTGATGTCATACTTGCCGCCTAGCGCTCTCAGGCAGCGCTGATACATGTAGAGATCGGGATAGTTGAACTTGATGCCGGCGAGATTCTTGATTTTCCCGTCGGCCGCCTTGAGAAAGGCCTCCATGTCGAACGTGACGCCGCTCATCGAAGTGTGGTAGTAGTAGAACGGCAGCTTCTGCGCGTATTTGAGCGCTTCGTTGATGTAGTCGATCAGCCCCTGGATCGACCCGGGGCGGAAGAAGCACGGCGGGACGATCGAAGTGGCGTCCATGCCGATTTCCTGCGCGTAGCGGGCGAGCTCCTGCGTATCCGGTAGCGACAGCGAGCCGACGTGCGCTATCAGGAACAGTTTGCCCTTCGCTGCCTTCGTCCACTCCGCGAACACGCGCTTGCGCTCCTCGGTTGAACAGTGCACTCCCTCCCCGGTGGTGCCGCTCACGTACACGCCGGTGACCTTCTGCTTTATGAGCATCTCGGCCTGCTTGGGTATGACATCGTAGTTGACACTGCCGTCATCGTTGAAGGCCGTGTGCGCCGCTGCGACCAGACCTTGCAGTTTTTTGATCTTCATTTGAATTTCTCCCTGTATGTTGTGTGTAGACTTTGCGCGCCGCTGCGTCCGCGGCGGACCTTCCGCCGGAGCGAAGCGGCGCGAGGCGCCTGCTACATCAGCGACCTGTAGAGCTTTTCTATGTCCTTTACCGTGCACTCGCGCGGGTTGCCCGGGCGGCACGCGTCTGCATATGCCGACTCGGCCAGGAACTTGACATCCTCGTCTTTCAAGACGCCCTTGAGATTCGGCGGGATGCCCACGTCCTTTGAAAGCTTCTCGACGGCGGCGATCGCCGCGGCGCGCGCCTTGGCGAGCGGCATTTTGTCCGCACCCTTTACGCCCATCGCTATCGCGATCTTGCGGTACTTGTCGCCGGTTTTGGACGCGTTGAACTTCATGGCCGTCGGCAGGAGTATCGCGCACGCCTTGCCGTGCGGCATGTCGTACAGCGCCGACAGGCCGTGGGCCATCGAGTGGTCGATGCCCAGCCCCACGTTCGAGAACCCCATGCCGGCGATGTACTGGCCGAGCGCCATTCCTTCGCGGCCCGCAGGCTTGTTGGCCACGGCGTCTCTCAGCGAAAGCGATATGAGACGTATCGCTTCGAGGTGCATCATGTCGGTCATGGCGCACGCGCCCTTCGTTATCAGGCCCTCGATCGCGTGCGTCAGCGCGTCCATGCCCGTAAACGCCGTGAGCCCTTTCGGCATGGACGACATCATGTCGGGATCCACGAACGCGACGACAGGTATGTCGTGCGGATCCACGCAAACGAACTTGCGTTTCTTCTCGACATCGGTGATGACATAGTTTATCGTCACTTCCGCCGCGGTGCCGGCGGTCGTCGGCACCGCCAGAATCGGCTTGGAAGGCTTCGTCGTCGGCGCTACGCCCTCCAGCGAGCGCACATCGGAGAATTTCGGATTCGCAATGATGATGCCTACGGCCTTTGCAGTGTCCATCGACGAGCCGCCGCCTATCGCGATTATCGAGTCGGCCTTCGCCTTCTTGAACGCTTTGACGCCGTTCTTCACGTTCTCGATGGTCGGATTCGGCTTTATGTCGGTGTAGACCGCATACGCGACTTTTGCCTTGTCGAGGATGTCGGTCACCTTCTTGCTGACACCGAACTTGACTAGATCGGGATCTGTGAACACAATCGGCTTCTTGAGCCCTCTTGCCGCAAGTTCCGCGACAATCGCCGAAACCGCTCCGGCGCCGTGGTATGACGTCTCGTTGAGTATTATTCTGGTCATCAGACTATTGCTCCTTTCAAGATGTTGAAGTATTATATCACATTTCCCGGACGAAGTGCCGGGAAATGTGCGGTTTTTTTAGCGCACCTGGCGGATGCGGACGTTGCGGAAGTACGGCAGGGCGCCGCCGTGCATGCCTTGAAAGCCTATCGGACCCGACGTGCGGATAGTCGACCACGGACGTGGCAGATGTCCGGGAATCGGCGAACCGTCGGGTGCGGTCTTCCCGTCCGTCAGCTTCGCGAGCGAATAATCGAGCGCGAGTTTTCCGTTTATCGTTACGGTGATTTGCTGGCCGACCGCCCTGAGCGTCATGTGGTTCCAATGTCCGGCGCCTTTCGCCGGATAGGCGGTCGGCGCGACATGCCCGTAGAGGGAGCCGTTTTTGAGAGTGCCGCGGTCGTTCTTCCAGCGTTCGTGGTTGTCGTCGAGCAGCTGCACCTCGATCGCGTTAGGTATCCAGTTGCGGGTGTCTTCCGCATATATGATGACGCCGGAGTTCGCGCCCGGATCGAGCTTGTAGTCGAAATCCAGTTCGAAGTTCTCGTAGCTCGCGTCGGACCAGATCGCGTCGTCCTTCGTCGCCGTCATGACGCCGTCGGCGCCCATCTTCCAGACCCCGCTTTCGAACGCGGAGCTGCGCCAGGCGACGCTCTGCCAGCCGTCCATCGCGTCTAGCGCGCGCCGGGCGAGGTCGCCGGGGCATATGCCGGCTTCAAGCAGGCGGCTGTTCTCTTCGTCAGTCAGCTTGATTTCGTATTTCCACGCCTCGGGCATCTTGCGCCACGCGGCGGATATTTCATCCTTCTTCGACTCGTCCACGCCCATGGCGCGCAGAACGCCCCATGCCATCATGCAGTCTCCCGGGAAGATCATGTGCACTCCGTCGCGCGTCAGCTTGTTGCCCGGCGACCTGTCGCGTTCGCGTATGCGCCCCAGCTCGGCCTGCATGTCGGCGTTCAGGTCGGCAAGCGGGAGTCCGCGCCGCTTCGCTTCGGCTCTGAGCCACTCGTTGTACCCTTCCAGCATCTTGTTCTGCTTGTTTGATGCGTCTTCGCGTATCATCGTCGCGGTCAGGACTATGACCTTGACGCCCGCCGCCGCGCATTTGTCGAAAATCTGCGAACAGTTGCGCTTGTACTCTTCCAGCGGGACGCCTTTGTTCCAGTCGAAATGCCACACGTCGTTCACTCCGCACGAAAATGTCATCCACTTGACGTTTTTGGCGAGGACGTCTTTGTCCAGTCTCGCGAGCATGTCGTTCGACTTGTGGCCCGACACTCCCGCCGGAATCTTGACGGCCTTTACGCCGGCGACCTCCAGCCCCTTCATGACCAGATTGACATATCCGGCCGGCCCGTTGCCGTACGCCGTTATGGAGTCGCCCAGAAACGCAATTCTGTCGCCGCTCCCGATCATGACATCCGCCGATGCGGACAAGGCCGCCGCCAGGCAGGCCGCAATAGCTAGTTTTTTCATTTGTAATCCTTTCGCTTCGAGACTGCAGTCCCGGTTGACGGTATTATATCAAATTTCCGCCTCTATTAGACAGCGGAAAATGCGGCCGGATTGCCCTCCCTGTCTAGTTCGATTATGATAGACTATCCCATGTTCCTGCCCAATAGGTG
>CAMOXA010000159.1 GCA_946628745.1 uncultured Verrucomicrobiota bacterium
GATCGTGGCGGGCGCTCGCGTCGAGCGCATCGACAACCGCTGGGCGAAGTACGCGGGCCTAAGGGAGTCGAACAGCCACGATTGGATGGGGGATTTCGAGCTGGGGGCGGTGTACCGTCCGGTCGAAGGACTCAAGCTGTACACGAAAGGGACGCGCTTCCACCGGTCCGCTTTCTGCGACGAGATGAGCTACACGCGCGACGGGACGTTCCTGCGGCCGGAGACGGGAGGGTCGCTCGACGCCGGCGTCGAATGGGAATACAAGGAGTTCAGGCTTGACGTCAATGGATACGGCATGATAATGCAGGACGAGATATTCTTCGATCCTGCGATAGCGCCGTTCGGTTTCAACAGCAACAGTCCGTCGAAGACGCGGCGCGTCGGGCTCGACGCAGGCTTGGCGTGGGCGCGCGACAAGGTCGCCGAAGCCTCGGTCAGGTACGGAATCGTCAAAGCCGATTTCGGCGGGGGCAGATATCACGGCAACGACGTGCCGTACGTGCCGAACCATCGCGCGCGGCTCGAGACCGGGGTGTGGATCTTTGACGACCTCGAGTTGAAGGGCGGCTACTCTTACACAAGCTCGCAGTATGTGTCGGGCGACTTCGCGAACGACAGCGACAAGCTGCCGGCCTATTCGCTCTTCGATGTCGGCGTGTACTACGAGCCTTCGTGGGCCAAGGGGTGGAAAGCGTCGATCGTCGTGGACAATCTATTCGACAGAAACTATTGCGATTATGCCGGCGTCGGGTACTACTATCCGGCATGCGGCAGGAGCTTTCTCGCGACATTGAGCTATGAGTTTTAAGGCGGGGCTTCTCGCTTCTGTGGCGATTCATGCGTCCGTCATAGGATCTGTGGCGGCGCTGAAAATCTTTGGCGAGGAGCCGCCGTCGGCAGAAGAAGGGACCGTCGAGATATATTTCGAATTGGTAGAGGAGCGGCGCGTCGAGGAGGCCGCGCCCAGCCAGGAAGAGCCGCCGCGCGACGAGGAGGCGACGCGCGACGAAGAGCCACCGCCCGTCGAAGCGCCGCGCGACGAGGAGCCGCGCGTCGAGGAAGAGCCGCCGCCCAGCCAGGAGCCGCCGTGCGTCGAGGAGCCGCGCGTCGAGAAGCCCCCCGTATCGCGTGCCGAAGAGACCGCGCCGGGCGAGTCGCCGGATGAGAGCGCGAAGGTCGTCGCCGAACCGTTCGCGCTTGGGCGGATAACGCCGAAGTATCCGCGCTCTGCCCGGCGAAAGGGACACGAAGGGCGAGTGACGGTCGAAGCGTTTGTCGAAGAGGATGGCGCTGTTTTTGGTGCGCAGGTCGTCTCGTCGAGTACGTTCGCGGAACTTGACGAGGCGGCTGTCGCGGCGGTCGTTTCCGCGAAGTTCGCTCCGGCGCGGGAAGACGGCGCGTGCGTTCGCGGCAAGGTTCGTCTGACGTTCGATTTCAAGCTGGAGTAAGCGCATGGATGGATTCGCCAGAAGCGCCATTCTGCTTTTCCTTGCATTGCGGGCGGGCGATTTCGTCACGCTCGCGGCAGGCATGTGGTTTGTGCCGCGCTATGTCTCGCCGCAGGACATAGGCGCGGTTCTGCCGCTCACATCGTTCGCCACCTTCCTGTCCTTGCCGGTTTTCGCTTTCGCGATGACGATGATGCGAGAGTCGGCCGTGCTGGCGGCGGCGGGCGAACGCGGCAAGGTGCGTTCGCTGCTGGCCGGGATGTTCGCGGTGGCGGCTGCGGCGGTGGCGGCGGCGGCAGCTGCGGCGTTCGCGCTTCTGCCGCGGTTTCTCTCGGCAATGCGGGTCGGCGACACCGCGGCAGGGACGCTCGCCGCGGCGGCGGCGTTTCTCGGTTGCGTCGCGCCGGTCTACACGGACGCTCTCCAGGCTCTGAAGCGGTTCAAGTCGCTTGCGGCAGTGGAAGTCGCCGGCGCGGCGGTTCGATTCGCCGTGATGTTCGTCGCGATGCCTCTGAGGGCGCTGGCGGGATATTTCGCCGGCCAGGCCGCGCTGCCGCTGTTCAGGATGGCGGCAAGCGTCATCGCGCTGCGCCGCGATCTCGCCGTTCCGGCGAAGCCCTATTGGGACAGGACGGCGGCGAGGCGCGTCGCCGCAACGTTCGCCGCGGTTCTCGCGTATCAGGCGGCGCCGATGGCTGCGGCGCTCGTCGAGCAGTGCGTTCTAAGGGATTCTCTGCCGGGCGTCGACTCGGCGGGATATTACATGGCGTCGAGGTTTTCCGATTTTTTGCACTGCCTGACGTTTCCGCTGCTGCTGGTGATGTTCCCGTACACGGCAGGTGCGGCGAGCGGGGGCGCGTCGACGCGGACGTACGTCTTGAGATGCTCGGCGACGGCGCTCTTCGCGGCGGCGGCGATGGCCGCAGTGTACAGGCTTTGGGGCGGCGGACTTATGGCGCTCATGCCGCACGGCGAGGAGTACGCGGCGTACGCCGGCTACATGCCGCACCTCGTCGCGATTACAGTGCTTACGACATGCCAGGTGTTCTACACGAACGCAGAAGTGTCGGCGGGCCGGTTCGGATTTCTGCGGTGGCTCATACCGCTGCATGTCGCGTATCCGCTCGCGCTTCTGGCGAGGGCGTCGGCGGGCGGGCTCGGCATTGGCGAGCTTCTGGCGTGGTTCGGCGCGGCGTCGGCGCTGCGCTTCGCTTTCGCGGCGGCGGCGGTCTGGCGCGACGGGAAGCGGCGAAGCGTGTGAAAAAAAGGGACATGTACACTTGATGCGCACATTGTGCGGATTTTTATGGTATAATATCCCGTCGAACTACAGGAAAAGGCGAGAACACAAGATATGCGAATAGTTTTCATGGGATCGTCCGACGCTTCGGCGACGTGCTTGCGAGCGATAATGCGCGAGCCGCAACTCGAGGTTGTCGGCGTCGTAACCCAGCCGGACCGTCCGGCCGGGCGCGGCAAGGCGCTCACGCCCTGCCCTTGCAAGGCTTTCGCGACGGAACACGGCATAACAGAAATCATCACGCCCGCGAACGTCAACTCCGAAGACGCCATGGCGAAGATACGCGAATGGCGGCCCGATGTCATCGCCGTCGTCGCGTTCGGACAGTTCCTGCGCGAGCCGCTTCTCAAGCTGCCGCTTTACGGATGTGTGAACTGCCACTTCTCGCTGCTGCCGAAATACCGCGGCGCATCGCCCGTCGTGGCGGCGCTGGCGGCCGGCGAGAGACTCACGGGCGTAAGCGTCATCAAGATGGGAATCGGCATGGACGACGGGCCGATTCTCATGCAGAGCTACGAGCCGATATATTCCGACGTGACAGGCGGCGAACTCATGGAAAGTCTCGCGATCGCGGGCGGAGTGACGCTCGCGAAGACTTTGAAGCTCATCAACGACAACGCTTTGCCGCCGCCTGTCGCGCAGGACGATGCCGAAGCGACTTTCGCGCACAAGCTCAAGAAGACCGACGGTCTCATAGACTGGTCGGATCCCGTTATATGCATCGAGCGCAAGATTCGCGCGTACTCGCCGTGGCCGGGATGCTACACGTTCCTGCCGCCGCGCCTGAGGCGAAAGGGGTCGTCGGGGCGCGTGGTCGTGGCGAGAAGCGAAATCGTCGGCGCGATGGATCCGGCATGGAAGTCTGCCAAGCCCGGCACGATTCTCAAGTGCGTCAAGACGCGTCAGAAGGGGATGCCGTGGAAGGGCACGGGGCCGATCGTCAAGTGCGGCGACACGGCTCTCATGCTCACGGCGCTCAAGCCGGAAGGCGGCTCCCTCATGGAAGGCGGCGTGTTTCTCATGGGCCGCCAGCTCGTCGAGGGCGAGGACTCGCTTCTCAAGGAATAGGCGC
>CAMOXA010000160.1 GCA_946628745.1 uncultured Verrucomicrobiota bacterium
ACGCGCCCTGTAGGTCGCGCCGTCCATGAACGCGAGTATCGGCCCGGAGCGTTCCGGCAGGTACTCCACCTTGCCGCCGCCGGCGAGGATCGGCGGATTGTGCCCTGCGTTGGCGAACGTCACGACGCCGGTTTCAAGGTCGAGCACGCCGACCCATGCCGTCAGGAACATGTTCGCCGGATTGTTCTCGCACAGCTCGGCATTCACTCTGGTCAAAGCCTTCGCCGGATCGTGCTCGTCCAGAAGCATGTCTTTTATGAGAGTCTTTGCCGTCATCATGTACAGCGCCGCCGTGACGCCCTTGCCGCTCACGTCCGCCACGAGAAAAGCATAGTGCGTCTGATCGAGCGGGAAATAGTCGTAGAAGTCGCCGCCGACCTCTCTCGCGGTGTTCATGCTGGCGTAAAGCCTGAAATAATCGCTTTCCGGCATCGTGTTCGGCAGCGCCGCGGTCTGGATGGTGTTCGCCAGCAGGAGGTCCTTCGCACGGCGCCCGTCCTCCGCGGCGTAGAAGCTTTTCAGTCTGTCGGAGTCCGCGAACACCCTGTCGAGAAACCACGCGACAACGGACAGTATGAGAAACAGCAGCACGCCGAAAACGGTCAGGTAGGCCATGCGCGTATCGTAGTACTCGTGTTCCGGCAGAGCCGGTATGAAGCGGTGTCCGCCGAAAAGGTAGTTGCGGCAATAGCACTTCTCGCCGAAAAGCTCCTGGACGAACGTCTCGCCGGCGGCGTCGTCCCCGGTTATCTCGTAAGGCTTCGCGGCGACGGCGTCGAACCCTGCGCCGGCGAGAGTGGACGCCTCGTCGCGGTGGCGCACCGGATTGGATATGAGCCGGTCGGTGGTCGCGTCCGCGCACAGGAAGAACCCGGTGCGGCCGAGCAGCCACTCGTCGAATATGTAGCCGAGCACAGTCGGCAGCATCCCCGCCAGGTGCCTTTCGTCAAGCCCGACCTGGACGTAGCCGTTGCCGCCCGGGAACGCGATACCGACATACTTGCGCCTTACGTCCGGGTTGTGGACGCCGGCGCGGAACGGCTGCGAATACGCCTTGCGCGTGCCGTTCGTCAGTATCAGGAACTCCGCCGATTTCTCGCCGTCCAGCATCGACGTGCCGAGGCAGCGCGAATCGTTCGACGCCACGATCGTTCCGCGGCGGTCGACGATGTTTATCTCGTCCATGTCGTACCGTCTGGCGAGCGCGGCCATCTCGTCGAGAGTGCGCGCGGCGGGTTCGCCGAATTCGCGGACCACCGAAGTGGCCACGTAGCCGAGCATGGTGTCGATCGCCCCGCCTATCGTGCTGCGAAAGTCGTTAATCGCATAGTCCAGCTGGGCCTCGGTCTTCTCTGACGCCTGTTTGGTGCCGATCGACCAGGTCACCGCCATCAAAGTGGCGTATATC
This sequence comes from uncultured Verrucomicrobiota bacterium, assembly GCA_946628745.1. Lineage (GTDB taxonomy): Bacteria > Verrucomicrobiota > Kiritimatiellia > RFP12 > UBA1067 > UBA1067. The sequence continues at coordinate 1,409 of CAMOXA010000160.1, forward strand.
GAGAGGAGCGATGCGGCTATCAACCAGCGGCGCTTCATGCCGGCCTCACATTTCGATGGTGAAGATGTCCGAACACCCGGTTATGTCGAGAACGCCTTTTACCGTCTCGTTCGGATGCTTGATCACGATGCCGCCGCCGGCCGCCATCGTGGATTTCTGCGCCGCCAGGAATATGCGAAGCCCCGCCGAAGACACGTATTCCAGATTCGCCAGATCGAACACGACCGACTTCACGCCGTCCAGCGACAGCTCCGACTCGAGCTGCGGAGAAGTGTTCGTGTCGAGCCTCCCCGCAACCTTCAGAGTCAATGTATCGCCCTCGAGTTTCTTTTCTATGTTCATTGCCGGATTCACCTGCGTTTGACGTAATATTTCCCGACACTCCAGTTCACTTGCCCATGCCGAACAGCTTCAACGCCGCGCGAAAGTCCGCCGGCAGCGGGGAATGCACCCTTATCCGCTCGTGCGCCTTGAGAGGATGCGGCAGCTCCAGCGTGGAAGCGTGCAGCATCTGGCGCTGCACTCTCATGAGTCTCGGGTCGCGCGCGCTCTTCAAGCCGAAGACCCTGTCGCCTACGACAGGATGCCGCACCGAAGCGAGATGGTGGCGTATCTGGTTCGTGCGGCCGGTCTCGATTCGCACCCTGAGAAAACTCGCGTCGGGGCCGGCCGCCTCGCGCGCGACATGCGAAAGCGCCTGCTGTCCTTCCACCGGCGCATCTATCGTCTGGTGCGCGAACTTGAAACGCCCTGCGACGATGGCATGGTACACTTTCGAGACGGAATGCGTTTTGAAAACTTCGATCGCCGCCTCAAGCGCGGCATGGTTCCTGGCGAACAGCAGGCAGCCCGTGGTGTCGCGGTCGAGGCGGTGGACCGCCTCAAGCGTCGGGACGTTCTCCTGGACCCTGAGAATCGACTCGACGGACTTCGGGTCGTCGCAACTTACCAGACCGGCCGGCTTGTCCGCGACGATATAAGACTCGTCTTTCCAGATGACGCGCACATGGCGGCGCTCCGGCTTCGCCGCGGCGCCCGGCGCCTTGGACTTCGGCGACTGGGCGAGAGCGCCCTTCACGACTGCGGTCGGAACTTCCACGACATCGCCGGTCTTCAGCACGTGCCGCGCCATCCAGACGCACTGCCTGTTCACCCATACGGAACGCCCGTCCGTCATGGCCTTGGCGGTCCGCCGCGACAGCCCGAATCTGGCGGACAGAAAATCCTGCAGCAACTTCGGATCGGCCTTGTTGACCGCCAGCGAAGCCAATCCAGCGGCATGCTGTGGCGCGCGTCGCATCGGTTAGACCTTTATCACGCTGCCGACGACGCCTTTCACTTTGCGCCCGTCACGGTTCGGCGCGAGGGTGACCTCTACCTCTTCGTCGTCGTCGCCGTTCGTCTCGGCCACGATCCCGACGGTGGTCGTCTCGCCTTCGAGCGCCTTGGCGAAGTTCTCCGGCAGCGGATCGTCGGACATGTACTCGGCGAAGAAATGCTCCTTGGCCTCTTCTTCGTTCTCGAGCGAAAACATTTCAAGAAAGCTCCGGTTCACGTTCGTGAACCTGCCGTCCGGCGCGCAGCTGAACAGCGCCGCGTGCGACACCTCGAACGCGTTCTCCTTGGCACGGAGCATCTCGCGTATGCGCCGGCGCCTCTCCACGTTGCGGACCGTGAAAACAAGATCGCCAGGATCCATGAGGTCGATTATCGACACCGTCACTTCGCATGCGAACTTGGAACCGTCCTTGCACTGGCCGTTCGCATCGATCATCATGTGGCGGTCGTCTGCAAGCCCGCGGCGGATGCGTTGCACAATCTCGGGAGCGAGACCGGGGATGTAAAAGGATATCGGCTTGTCGACGACCTCGTCGAGCCTGTAGCCAAAGTGTTCTTCAGCCCGGGGATTTATTTCGAGAATGTGTCCGTTCGGGTCGGTTATGACAACGGCGTCATACATTCCGGCCAGGAACTGGCGGAAAAGAGATTTTCTGTCTTTAGGCACGAATAAGGGCATATGAGTGGTATTTTACCACAAACCGCGCCGGAATGCAATGGCTCCCTTCGCAATTTCGACGGTGAAGGTCGCGCGCGGCACCTCCCTCATCCCGGTCAGGGCGCCATTTGGGCGGGATCGCTCTGCCGCCTGTCGCCACTCGCGAAGTAGTACTCCTGCCCCGTCGCGTCCATGACGCTGCGCCAAAGATCGCTCTTGAGCGACACGGTCTGACGTTCGATGGTCGCCAGTTTTATCGGCACGAGGCAGTAGCTCTCGCCAAGATTGCCGACAACGCAGTTCGTGCGGCCCGCCATGGCCGCATGCACCGCGTTGCGCGCGAGCATGTAGCAGCGTATCGCG
>CAMOXA010000161.1 GCA_946628745.1 uncultured Verrucomicrobiota bacterium
CATGCCGAGCACTATGCACTGCGCCCCGAACGCCTTGGAGCCGTCGGCGATTATCTGCGGATTTTTGACGGCGAGGGAATTGACCGAAACCTTCTCGGCCCCTGCCAGAATCACGCGCTCCATATCCGCAAGCGACGAGATGCCGCCTCCGACGGCGAACGGTATGCGAATCGCCTTCGCTACGGCCGCCACCATCCCGATGTCGATAGGCCTGCGTTCCGCCGACGCGGTGATGTCGTAGAAAACCAGCTCGTCCGCGCCGCCGTCTGAATAGCCTACCGCCATTTCGACGGGATCGCCAAGATCGACGTTGTTCTTGAACTTGACCCCCTTCGTGACGCGGCCGTTTCTCACGTCGAGACACGGTATTACGCGGCGCGTCAGCGAAACGCCCGCCGTGCCGCCTGCGGCTTCGCCGCCGTCGAAAGGCTTGCCGTCCAGCCAGTCGCGCAGGAACTTGAGCCCCGCTCGGCCCGATTTTTCGGGGTGGAACTGGCACGCGAGAAGATTGCCCTTTGCCACTACGCTCGTGAAGTCGACTCCGGCGTAGCTTGTCGTGCCGGCGGTCGCCGGCCCCTTCTCGGCATAATAGCTGTGGACGAAATAATATTCCACGCCGCTGTTGACCGAATTCCAGCCTATCTCGGGTATCTTGCAGCCGCCAAACGCCGGGAACCTCTTGACGCGGCCAGGCAGTATCCCAAGCAAATCGACGCCGCCATCCTCCTCGCTGTGTTCGAAGAGTATCTGCATCCCCAGACATATGCCGAGAAACGGCTTTGACGCTGCAGCGTCGCGGACCGCGCCGTCGAGACCAAGCCGGGAGAGGTTGTCCATCGCGCGGCCGGCCGCGCCCACTCCCGGGAAAACCACTCTGTCGGCGCGGCGAATCACATCCGCGTCGTCGGTAACGACCGCCTCTTCGCCAAGGGCAGCAAATGCAAGTTTGACGCTCGTCAGGTTGCCTGCTTTATAGTCTACGATTGCCGTCATGTCTGCACTGATGGGATTGGTCGGAGCGGAGGGATTTGAACCCTCGGCCTTTTGGTCCCGAACCAAACGCGCTACCAGACTGCGCTACGCTCCGAAAACTCCGATGAACGGAAAACGGCGGATATTATACGCTTTTTATTTTGCAAAGTCAATGGGGCGCTTTACGTTTTTTTTGCGCCCGCGAGTTCACTTTTCGATGCCGATCGCGAATATCGTCGCCGCCGAAGCCGCATCCGCGCGAAGCCGCATCACCGGTGCGCCGGTTTCGAGCTTCAGTGTGCCGACAAACTGCTTTGCCGCCGTCTCGGCCCGCTTCATGTGCGCAGCGACCGGCCGTCCGCCGTCGACTGACACCGACACCGCCAGAGTGCCGCTGTTGATGAAATAGAGATATATCTTGTACTCGCCGGTTTCGGGGACGGCGAGCGTATAGTCGGCCCACTCCCCGGCTTTCAGCTGCACCAAGCCCCACTTGCCGGCGACTTGTCTTATCGGCAGCACGGCGTCGGGACGGTATTTCGACGGCTGCTTCTTGCCGCCCGGATAGAAGGCTGTCTTTCTCGGCGAGGAGTGCGGCGCCGGATGGAAATCGAAATCAACCGCCTTGACGATCCCCGGCACTTTGTTCGCGCCTGAAACGCGCCCTCCGTCGCGCCACGTGCCGGGGTCGCCGGTCTGCCATCGCGTGCGGTACTTCGTGAGCGTCCCCCACCCTTCCCACTCGTAATACCAGTTCGGTCCGAAGCCCCAGTTCTCGAATCCGTTGTTCTCGAGTTGTCGCTTGACGGCCTTCATGAGCCATGTCGTCTTTTCCTTCGCGACGCCGCGCCTGACGGCGTAGTGCATGAGCGCGGCCGTTTTCGGCGCGGCCGGGCCGCCGTCGGACCCGCGGGCGTGGAACGACTGCTTGAACGCCGTCCATCGGCTGTTGCGGGTGCGGGCTTTGTAGAAAATGCCGTTCTCGAACGTGGCCTCGTTCTCGTTGTCGGTATAGCCTGACGGCTCCCAGTCGCTCAGGTTGTACCTGAGCGACCATTCGAGGCCGAGCAGTATGCGGTCGTCGAGCGCGCCGTAGAGGTCGTCGCCCTGGTTCCAGAATATTTCGGCGAGAGCGACCATCTGGAAGAGTCCGTACATGCAGTGCGCCTGGTCCCGGCACGACTCCTCGCACTGCCCGTTCTTGTAGATGTAGAACCGCAGCTGGTCGTCGTAGCCCCAGTCCGGCTCGTTGCCGAATGCGGGCGGTTTCGTGCGCTCCATGAAGAACTCGCCGTAGTTCGCCGGCCATTCGGGCTTCCAGACTCCGCCCGAACAGTAGGGCGCGTCGTCCGGACGGTGCGGCAGCCCCATGACATTGTTCCATACGCGGTCGTACATCTTCGCGTCGTCGAGAAACACCGCTATCGCCAGAAGTCCGTGCCAGGCGGTAAGGCCCTGGTTGCCCCACCTCATGACATCGCCGCCGTTTATATGCGGCACGAACACGTTTCGCAGCATGTCCCCGAAACGCTTTTGATCCTCCTTGCTCCAGCCCGGATAGTCCCGTATAAGCTCGGCCGCCTCGACGAGAAGATATATCTTGCCGTTGTCGAGAGGCCCGGTCCCGGCCCAGCTTGTGCCTGTGTAGTTCGAGTTCTGGACGACGAAATCCCTCGCCTTGTCGGCATACGCCTGATCGCCCGTGAGCTTCCACATGAGCGCCAGATCGTGCGCGCGGCGGCCGTCTATGCCTATCGTCTGATTGAACTTGCCGGCCGGTATTTCTCCGCCGCGCGGCCTCGCCCATGCCCCGTGATTCGAGTACGGCCCGAAGCGCAACCCGTCGAAGCCGCGCTTCCACGGTTCGCGGCCGGCCGCGACCATGGCCTTCATCCTGTCGATGTCGCCTTGGGTGTAGAATATGCCGGGATGCACGAACTTCTTGCCGTCGGAGTTCTTTGGCACCGGTCCGCCGCCATCCTTGGCCGCCGCCGACGCGACAGCCGCGAAGAGACAGAGCAGAGCGCATTTAAAACGTTTCATGACGGTATTTTACCAAATACCCTGCGCGTTCCGCCATCCCCCATTTCGGGGAAATTGCGCCTGCCCGCTAACGCGCGAAGAAGTGCGGGCTGTCGCCGCGCTGCCCATAATTGACCTTCTCGCCGATCGCGGCGAGCCGTCTTTCCAGGCACCCTCTGCAAAGCGATGCGTTCTCGTCAAGACACGGTTTGCCGGCGTAAAGCTGGTACTTGCTGCGGTAGCCGGTATCCGTCACGTTCGGCATCATGACATTCGCCCCGGCGAGAATGCCGCGCTCGCGGCCGTCGTGCGCCAAGGCCTGCAACGCCGTGGTCGAAGCGATGTTCACGTCGTGCAGATAGAGCCTCGTCGCGGCGATCATGTTCAGTCCGAGACGAAGGCGCTCTTCGGCGGATGTCTCCGGCGCGACGGCCGCGAGCGGCGTGTCGGGGTGCGGAATGTACGGGCCCATTCCTATCATGTCAACATCCATTTCGCCGAAAAAAACGATGTCGCGAGCGAGATCCTCGAATGTCTGGCCCGGCAGCGCGCACATGACTCCGGTTCCGGTTTGATAGCCGCACCGCCTGAGCGCGCGGAGACATTCGACGCGGCGCTCCCAGCTGTGGTCCGGCGGATGCAGCTTCCCGTAAAGCTCGCGGTTCGAAGTCTCGATGCGCAAAAGATACCGCGACGCGCCGGCGTCCTTCCATCGGCG
>CAMOXA010000162.1 GCA_946628745.1 uncultured Verrucomicrobiota bacterium
CGCAATGTCGGCCCGTGGCTGACCGCATTCGCATACGGCACAAGCTATTTCTCGGCCGTCGTGTTCGTAGGCTACGCCGGGCAGTTCGGCTGGCGGTACGGCCTGTCTTCGACATGGATCGGCATAGGCAACGCCGTGATCGGCTCGCTTCTGGCCTGGCTGGTTCTCGCCCGGCGCACGCGCGTCATGACCCAGCGCCTCCAGAGCCGGACGATGCCGGACTTTTTCGGCTCGCGCTTCGCCAGCGACCGCCTGCGCATCGCCGCGTCGATAATCTCGTTCGTCTTTCTCATCCCGTACACCGCCGGCGTGTACATGGGCATCTCGAAACTGTTCGAAATGAGCTTTCACGTTCCCTACGCCTGGTGCGCAGTGGTGATGGCGGTCCTGACCGGCGTGTATGTAATCCTGGGCGGATACAAGGCGACGGCCATCAACGACTTCATCCAGGGCGTGATAATGCTGTTCGGCATTACCGCCGTCATAGTGGCGGTTCTCGGACTGAAAGGCGGCCTTGTGGAAGCGTTCCACCGCCTCGCGCAGATACCTTCCGACGCCGATCCTGCAGTCAACGGCGGCTTCGCCACGTTGCTCGGACCTGATCCACTGGGCCTTCTGGGCGTCGTGGTGCTTACGTCGCTCGGCACATGGGGCCTGCCGCAGATGGTCAGCAAATTCTACTCCATCTCAGACGACGCGGCGATACGGCGCGGCACGGTAATCTCGACCGTCTTCGCGCTCGCGGTCGCCGGCGGCTGCTATTTTCTCGGCGGATTCGGCCGTCTGTTCGAGCCTGCGCTGCGCCCCGGCGGAGGCATCGCATACGACTCGATCATCCCGTCGATGCTTTCCACCCTGCCCAACATCCTGATCGCTCTCGTGGTGCTTCTGGTGCTGTCCGCGTCAATGTCCACGCTCGCGTCTCTGGTTCTGACATCCAGTTCGACGATGACGCTCGACCTCATCTATCTCGACAAGAAGTCGGCGGACGGCGAAGTGTCGGCCGGGCAGCTCGACGATTCGGTCGCCGCGACAATCGAACGCCGCAAGGTTGTCGTAATGAGAGTGCTGATCGTGTTTTTCATCGTCCTGTCGCTGATGATCGCTCTCAAGCCCCCGCACTTCATAGCGCAGCTCATGGGCATATCGTGGGGGGCGCTCGCCGGCGCATTCCTCGCGCCTTTCATGCTGGGGCTGTACTGGCGCGGCATTACGCGCGCGGCGGTCTGGGCGTCGTTCGCGTGGGGCGTGGGGCTCACGGTCGCCAACATGCTTGCGGGCAATCCGATAAACCCGATAAACTGCGGCGCCTTCGCGATGCTCGGCGGTTTCGTCGTGGCCGGGGCCGTCTCGCTCGTCACGCAGCGTCCTTCGGACGCCACGCTCAAGCGCTGCTTCGGCTAAGAGCGTTCCTTTTGCGCGGCGGTCGCCGACGTCACCTGGCCTTCGGGCGGCAGGTCGGCGCGCGATTTGCCGCACGCCGCGAGAACCTTGTCCGTCGTCTGAAAGTGCGCTTTGCAGTGGTTCATCAGCCAGACGGCGCCGTTCTTCGACACCATGTTCTCGGCGACAGACCTCACGCGAGGGTCGCTGGATCCGGCGGGAATCGCCTCGCGCCCTTCCGCCGGCGGACCGAACACCTCGTCGCTCATCTTCGCCATGTCGCGCAGGAACAGCTCGCGCGCGATGACAGACGCCGCAGCGACCGCAATGTCGCTCTCGGCCTTGTGGCGCTGTTCCACATCGATCGCTTTGCCGCGGGTCTTGAGAGCGCGGCGTATCGTCGCCTCTGTCGGCGCGAACTGGTCGACAACGACCCGGTCGCACCCGGGACGCTTCTCCAGCAATTCCTCGATGGCCGTACCGTGCGCCCACGCGAGCATCCGGTTTATGTTGCGCATTTTCGCGTAGAGCCTGTTGTAGGCCGCCGGTCCCAGCTTGACGACCGCATATCTGTCGGGGCCAAGAAGATTGCGAAGCTTCGCGCCTACCGTCAGCACAGCCTTGTCGGTCATCTGTTTGCAGTCTTTGACGCCCATATCCTGCATCTTCGCCGACAGTTCCTCGTCCGTGTATGCGCAACAGACGACAAGAGGTCCGAAATAATCGCCCTTCCCGGACTCGTCGCTGCCGCCGTGCGGCGCGACAAGTTCGGGGTTGAGCACCGTCTCGTAGCCTAGCGTCGCGGCGCCGAGAACGTTCGGCTCGAGCACGAACAGGACGAAATCCTCGGCTTTCGAGCCTTGCACGCAAAGCTTGCGCCTGCCGTGCTTTTCCTTCGAGTACAGCGTCGCGTTGAAGTGGTCGCCCTCGATGGACCACAGCGAGTACGGCACCTCGCGCTTGCGGTAGTTGCCGGTAAGCATTATGCCAAGCATTATCTCCTGCTGGTCGCCGTCCAGCTCGTACGTGAAGCACGTCTTTTTCGCCGATTCCTGTTCCATCTGGTGCGTCCGGTCTTTTCGACGCCTCAGCGCACGCCGAAGCGGAACTCCGTTGTGGTGCGGTAGACTTCGCCGGGCTTGACGAATGTCGTCGGCCACTGCGGCTTGTTCGGCGAGTCCGGCGCGTGCTGGGTCTCCATCGCTACGCCGCAGCGGAACGACAGATGTTCGCCGCCCTTCGCCTTCTGGTCGTATGTCGCCCAGTTCGCAGTGTAGACCTGCAGGCACGGCTCGGTCGTCCACACCTCAAGATCCCGCCCGTTGAGCGGACAATAAAGCGCGCCGGCCTTCACCAGTCCTCCCTTGCCGCCGGCCATCACGCCCTCGTCCAGGACCCAGTTGTGGTCGTAGCCTTTGCCGATTTCGAGCTGAGGGTCCGGTTCGTTGATGCGCTCGCCGATTCTCATGCCGCGGCGGAAGTCGAACGGGGTGCCGTCGACCTTGGCGATTTCGCCTGTCGGGATCTGCCCCGCGTCAGTCGGCGTCACCGTCGACGCCGCAATCGTCATGACATGGTCTTCGATCGTCCCGCCTGACTCGCCCTTGAAATTGAAATAGACGTGCTGCGTCATGTTGATAGGCGTTTCCTTGTCGGTGACGGCCTCGTAGTCCACGCGCCAGACGTTGTCCCTTGTCAGTGTGTACGTCACCTTGGCCTCGACCTTGCCGGGAAAGCCCTCGTCGCCGTCGGGCGAGACGTGGGTAAACACCACGCCTACATCGTCGCCCTTCACGAAAGGCTCGGCACCCCACACGTACGCGTCCCATCCGCGCGCGCCGCCGTGCAGGTTGCACCCTATCCCGCCGGGAGCGTTGTTGAGCGCCGGCAGTTTGTATTCGACGCCGCCGAGCGTGAATCTGCCCGCCGCTATGCGGTTGCCGTACCGACCGATGATGCACCCCCAGTAGGGGTCGCCGTTGTCCCATCCGGCGGGGGAATCGAAACCGACAACAATGTCTTTCATGCTCCCGTCGCGGTCTGGCGTGAACAGCCGGACGACCTTCCCGCCGTAGTCGCTGACCTCAAGCACGACGCCGCCCGCTCCCTTCAAAATGAACTTCTTCGCCTTTTCGCCGTACTTGGTAACGCCGAAATCGACAACTTCATAAGATGCATTGGACATGCGGTATTCTCCTTTTTTGTTTTGAACTGTTGTGATATTATACCACAACCCGCGCCGTGTTGGAATGCCGTATTTCAACTTTCGCGGGGCGCCGCGGTGTCGCCGCCGTGGGCCGCGCCGCGTCCCGCGTGCCGTACTC
>CAMOXA010000163.1 GCA_946628745.1 uncultured Verrucomicrobiota bacterium
AATAAGCTCCGGGAAGTCGAACAGCCCCGTAGTGGGCACCTTTATTTTCTTTCCGTACGCCTCCATGCCGCAAATTATACCATAATCCGGAGCCGAATGGCAAGAACGCACCCTTAGGTGTGCTGTAGCGGGGGCTATGGACCCCTGATGTGGTCAAGATGACCCCGCCTACCGCGGAGTCATTCATTGGAAGCGCCGTAGCCATCGGCCTTGGCGCGCCATGCGCAAAGAAAGAGAATCATGCCTGCTATCGCGAACGCCGCGATCGAGCAGAGCGCGACGCCCCACCCGAAACGCTCCTTGATGAACGCGACGCCTATGCCGGAAACAGTGGTGGAAAGATAGCCCATGATGCCGGCGAAACCTGTCGCGAGCGCGGCGGCCTCTTTCGTCGCCTGATTGGCGACGATTATCCCGGTCAGCGCCTGCGGCCCGTAGATGCAGAACCCGGCCCCCGTAAGGAGCAGCGTCGCCTGCCACGCCGGCGCGCCCGCGGGGAGGCGCCAGAAGCCGAAAGCGAAGAGCGCGGCGAAGAGCATGAAGAACACCCCCGTGCGGCATCCGCGCCCCTTGAATATCCTGTCCGTCGCCCATCCGGCGCATATCGTGCCGACTACGGCGGCGAGCTCGAACGCTATGATCATGAGTCCGCCCTTGGCGACCGGGATGCCCTTCATCTGCTTGAGGAACGTCGGCCCCCAGTCGAGAAAGCCGAAGCGGACGACATACACGAAGAAGTTCGCGAGCGCGACGAGCCATATCACCCTGTTGCCGAACACGAGGCGCCTGCGCTCCGCGGCGGTAAGCGTCCCGGCCGCGCCCTTGGCCGGGGACTCCAGTTTCAGCGGCGGCAGCCCCGCCTCGGCGGGAGTCTCTTTCACGCACAGGAACGTGAACACCGCCGCCGCAGCCGCGAGGGCGGCCGGCACCCAGAAGCACCAGCGCCAGCCGAGGCCGAGCGCGAACAGAGCGGAGCAAAGTCCGAGCGCCAGAACCGCGCCCACGCTGTGAGAGACGTTCCATATCGACATCTTCGTCGCAAGCTCCCTGGGGTGAATCCAGTGCGCGAGCATCTTCGCGCACGGCGGGAAGCCCATGCCCTGCGTCCAGCCGTTCAATATCCAGAAAGCGGCGAAAAACAGCGTGAGGCTCGAGCACCCGAAGAAGAAGTTCGTCGCGGCCGAAAGTGCGAGGCCCGCCGCCATAAAGACGCGTCCGTTAAGCCGGTCGGCCCAGAATCCGTTTATGAAGCGGCTGAGCCCGTAGACAACGCCATGCACCGTCATGATCGTTCCAAGCGCGTACGTGGAGACGACGCCCTCCTCGAGCATGGCAGGCTGAGCCATCGAGAGGTTCTTGCGGGCGATATAGAAAAAAGCGTAGGAAATCGCGCTGAAGGCGATGAACCGCCACTGGGCTTTTACGAATGTTTCGTTGTTCATGGGTTCTCCTTTGATTCTACCTTGTCGAAAGTCTCGACGACAATCGCGGGCGGCGTCCCCTTGTACGCGGCGAGGTCCCCGCGCGTCGTCTCGCCGGAGAGGACGCACACGAAATCCACGCCGGCGTTGTCCGCTATCGCCTTGTCGGTGTAGAGTCTGTCGCCGACGACGGCTATCTCCTCCGGCGCGAACTGCGCCAGGACCGGCGCGAGAAGCGTCGGCGAGGGCTTGCCGAAGACGCGGCCCGGCTTCATGCCGTTGGTGGTTTCAAGAAGCTTCATCATGCCGCCTATGTCGGGTATCGGCCCGCGCTCGCCTGGGCAGCAGTTGTCGGGATGCGTCGCGACGAACTCGACCGGCGTCTGGTTCTTCGTGCGCACCGGGCACATCGGGCTTGGCGGACGGTTGCGCATGTTCCACAGCTCCGCCGCCCTGGCGAGCTTGGCGTACGTAAGCTCCTTGTCGTACGCGAGCGCGATAAGCTCGTTGCGTTCGGGGTCGTAGTCGAGCGACACTTCCGCGTCCGAGAGCCGCGCCGCCATGTGCGCCTTGACGTTTTCGCCCGCGATGAGATAGACCGACTTGAAGCCCTTTTCGCGGATGTACGCCTCGAGGGTGATGAGCGGCGTGAGTATCTGGTCTTCGGATACGGGAATCGCCGCGCCGGATATCTTTCGCAAGTATTCCGCCGGACACTTCGACGTGTTGTTTGTGAGATAGAAGAACTTGAACCGTCCGCTCTTCGTGCCGCGTATGACGAAATCGACCGCCGGGGCTATCGGGTCGGGCCCCATGAAAAGGGTCCCGTCGAGGTCGCATACAAAAGCCTTCTTGCGTGATATGTCGAACATGGGTCTTTCTACATGTTGGCTGTCGCTGTCACATCGACGCCGGTCCCGGCGACATCGGGTATGACGACGTCGCCTATCTTCACCGGCAGCTGCACCGTAGTCTGGTGCATGGCGAAAAGGACAGCGTCGATCTTTCCCTTCGGGACGGCGGTCTTCGTCTTGACTGGGAGGGGCTTTCGCATGCCGGCGACGCGGACGAGCCCGGTGACCATGCGCGTGGGGTTCACGAGTTCATTCCTGCCGTATTCCTCGCCGCGCGGGCAGGCGTTGCCCGAAACCGCCACGGCTGCGTCCGCCATTCTCGCAACTTCCAGCTCGCACCCTTTCGGGCAGTTTATGCAAATCGTCTTCATCCGGGGAATCCCTTCTTGCGGTTTTCGATTGCGAACGCCGCCGCGCCGCGACCGGCGGTTTCGGAATCGCGGCTCACCCAGTCGACGAGGTCGTAGACCCTCACGACGTTGCCGCCGGCGAAGATGCCGGGCGCGCTCGTAGCCATCGTCTTCGGGTCGACCTTCGGGCCGCGCGTCTTCGGGTCAATCTCGATTCCCGCCTTCCTGGTCAATTCGTTCTCGGGTATGAGTCCGCACGAAAGGACGAGCGTGTCGCAGTCGTAGTGCGTCTCGGTGCCCGGGACGGGCCTGAGGGCGTCGTCGACCTTCGCGACCTTGACGCCGGTCACGTGCTCGCGGCCCTCCACTTCCGTCACGGTGTGCGAGAGCAGCAGCGGTATGTCGTAGTCGTTCAGACACTGCACGACGTTTCGAGCGAGCCCCGACGACTTCTTCATTATCTCTACGCACGCGAGAACCTTCGCGCCGGAGAACGTGAGCCGCCGCGCCATTATAAGCCCTATGTCGCCCGAGCCGAGTATTACGACGCGGCGTCCCGGCATAATGCCGTCCATGTTGACGAGACGCTGCACCGTGCCGGCGGTGTAGACGCCGGCCGGACGCGTCCCCGGCGTCATCAGGGCGCCTCGCGGCCTTTCGCGGCATCCCATCGCGAGCACCGCGGCGCGCGCCTTGTAGATCTTGAGGCCGCCCCTCGCGCCCATCGCCGTGACCTTCGCGCCCCCGCCGGGCTGCGGTGCGATTTCGAGAACCGTGGTCCCGCACACGACCCTCACGCCGAGGGAAGCGGCCTTGTCGACGAACCGCTGCGCGTATTCAGGGCCCGTCAGCTCCTCGTTGAATCGGTGCAGTCCGAAGCCGTTGTGTATGCACTGCTGCAGGATGCCGCCCGGCGCGTCGTCGCGTTCGAGCACGAGGACGCTCCCGGCGCCGGCCTCCCTGGCGGCGCAAGCGGCGGCGAGCCCCGCGGGGCCCGCGCCAACGACGAGCACCTCGACTATGGGGGCAGACCCC